>NZ_JAWJBV010000005.1:0-207408 GCF_046536015.1 Bacillus sp. SIMBA_154 | reverse complement strand
GGTAGTTCAGTTGGTTAGAATGCCTGCCTGTCACGCAGGAGGTCGCGGGTTCGAGTCCCGTCCGGACCGCCATTTTTTATGACTTGTAAACGAAAACGTATAGTTTCGTTTTTTTTTATGTCTTTTTCTTTCAACAAGTAACCATGATGCGGTGAAACAGCTTGCATTTGGCTACACTATATGTGAAAAGAAAAGATAGATGACTTCAACACAGCCTGGTTTTTTCATACCAGGCTTTCTTTATATCATTTTTAGTTGGAACTGAGGCTCATATTCGCTACACTAATACTAACTGTGTCTGACATCATGTCTACTCAATTAATTGATTGCATGAAGGGGCTGTCTTTTTATGGATGAATTTGATCTTATTCGCCGGATTACACCAAAAGAAACACATCAATGTTCCTTGGTCATGGGGATCGGTGATGATGCAAGTGTTTATCAACCTCATTCACATTGTGAAGAGGTCGTTTGTGTTGATACAATGGTGGAGCATGTTCATTTTCGTTTTGATTTTTCCACGCCCTTTGAGGTTGGCTTTAAAGCGCTGGCAGTCAATGTCAGTGATATCGCCGCAATGGGAGGAACACCAAAGTACTATCTTGTATCGATTGCGATCCCGCCTCATGGTGATGAGACAATCGTCACTGCTCTTTACGAGGGAATGAAAGCTTTGGCTGACACATATCAAATGGATTTGATCGGTGGGGATACGGTAGCCATCCGCAGTGACTTTGTCATTACGGTGACGGTCATTGGTGAGGTTCCAAAGGGAAAAGCTTGTTACCGCCACAGTGCTCAAGCAGGAGATATTGTATTTGTTACAGGTGAGCTCGGTTCATCAGCTGCTGGATTATCACTTTTAATGAACGAGGTAGACTCTGCAAAGGCGATCAATTCTGCTTTTTTTCTTGAGCGTCACAAAATGCCTCAGCCTCACATTGCTGCTGGACACATTTGCTCAAGCTTCCCGCGGGTGACCTTGAATGATGTCAGTGATGGATTAGCGAGTGAGCTGAATGAGATAGCAGAAGCAAGCCATGTGACGATGGAGATTGAAGCTGACAAGCTCCCAAAACATCCAGATTTACCGCTGTTACGCAAAGACTGGCTTGAATGGGTGTTATTTGGGGGAGAGGACTTTGTTTTAACTGGCACGATTCCAGAGTATGATTGGAAAAGCTTTGAAACACAATGTAAAAGAGAAGACATTCAGATCACAAGCATTGGACAAGTCAAAGATGATCAAGCGGCCAGCGTCATTTTAAAAGACAATGATCAATCAACAACGTTAATGAAAAAAGGATATAATCATTTTAAGAAATGAGGTGACACCAACTGTGAAATTAACATGGACGACAAAAGGTGCGGATGAGACGAAACGAATTGCCGCTGCTTTGGCCAAACTTGTGATGCCAGGCGATGTATTGACATTAGAAGGGGATTTAGGCGCAGGCAAAACCACTTTTTCAAAAGGTTTTGCAGAAGGCTTAGGTATTACCCGTATCGTCAACAGCCCCACCTTTACTATTATTAAAGAATATACTGACGGCAGACTGCCACTTTATCATATGGATGTGTACCGCATGGAAGATGCGGAAGAAGATATCGGACTCGAAGAATATTTTGAGGGCGAAGGTGTATGCTTGGTTGAATGGGCACATCTTATTGAACCGCAATTGCCTTCATCATATTTAAAAATTGACATGCTGAGAACAGAACGTGAAGAAGAACGTCATCTCACGTTTTATGCAAAAGGGGAGCGCTATGAGACCCTTTGTAAGGAGATGAAAGAATTTGACCATACTGGCGATTGATACGTCAAACCATACACTAGGAATTGCTCTTGTCAGAGATTTCGCAGTGATTGGCGAGAGCATCACGTACTTAAAAAAGAACCATTCCGTCCGAGCGATGCCGACAGTTGAAGCACTGATGAAAGAATGTGGTGTAGCGCCAAGCGAACTAAGCAAAATCGTTGTAGCAAAAGGACCTGGTTCCTACACTGGCGTCAGAATCGGTGTGACCATTGCAAAAACACTTGCGTGGACGCTGTCTATCCCGATATCTGCTGTTTCGAGTTTAGAAACACTCGCTGCAAATGGTCAATATTTTGATGGATGGATCTCGCCACTATTTGATGCGAGAAGAGGACAAGTTTATACTGGGCTATATACGTTTGAAGAAGGAAAGATCAAAGAGGTCAAACCAGACCAAAATATCTTGCTCACGGATTGGCTTCATGAGCTGAAGCATGGAGGAAAGCCTGTCTTATTTCTTGGACATGATGTGCATCTTCATCAAGAGAGCATTCGCTCCATTTTAGGAGAGACTGCTGTTTTGGCAGAGGGGGCATTTCATAATCCAAGACCTTCAGTGCTTGCGTTTTTAGGAGCAGATCGCCCTGTTGAAGATGTCCATCAGCTTGTCCCTAACTATATTCGTTTGGCAGAAGCGGAAGTGAAATGGCTTGAAGGACAAAAATAATCTCAACACAGCAGAGATTCGAAGAATGACAGTAGAGGACATTCCAGAGGTGTATACGATTGAAGTGCATGCGTTTACAGCACCATGGAAAAAAGAATCGTTTGTCTATGAGATTCTCCATAACCAATACAGCCATTATTTCCTCATTGAAGAAGATAAGCAGCCTGTTGGGTATTGCGGAGTCTGGATTGTCATGGACGATGCACAAATTACGAATATTGCGATTCTCCCTGAGCATAGAGGAAAAGGCTACGGGGAAGCATTGCTTCGATATGTCATGGAATTTTGCAAAGAAAAAAAGACAGATCATCTTTCATTAGAGGTGCGGGTATCGAATACCCCAGCACAATCCCTTTATGAAAAGCTTGGTTTCCGACCAGCTTCTATTCGAAAGAACTATTATACAGATAATGGGGAAGATGCATTAGTCATGTGGGTGAATATAAATGAGTGAACAAAAAGATCGATTCATATTAGGTATAGAAACAAGCTGTGACGAAACAGCTGCGTCCATTGTGAAAAATGGGAAAGAAATTGTAGCGAATGTTGTTGCCTCACAAATAGAAAGTCATAAACGATTTGGCGGTGTTGTGCCAGAAATCGCATCAAGGCATCACGTGGAGCAAGTGACCATCGTATTAGAAGAAGTGATGGCACAGGCCAACATGAGCTTTAAGGATTTAGATGCCATTGCTGTCACAGAAGGACCGGGCTTAGTCGGTGCACTTCTGATCGGCGTCAATGCAGCCAAGGCACTGAGCTGTGCTCATCAAATTCCTCTCGTTGGTGTTCATCATATTGCTGGACATATTTATGCGAATCAGCTCGTTGGTGAATTGCTGTTTCCTTGTTTAGCTCTTGTCGTCTCTGGCGGGCATACTGAGCTTGTTCTAATGAAGGAGCATGGGGCCTTTGAAGTCATCGGTGAAACATTAGATGATGCGGCTGGAGAAGCGTATGACAAAGTGGCTCGGACGATGGGTCTTCCTTATCCAGGCGGGCCTCACATTGATCGATTAGCACATGAAGGAGAGCCGATGGTCAAGCTTCCTCGAGCATGGCTTGAAGAAGGCTCCTATCATTTTAGTTTCAGTGGTTTAAAATCAGCTGTGATCAACACATTACACAATGCATCCCAAAAGGGAGAAACGATTGCTCCAGAGAATTTGGCGGCAAGTTTTCAAGAAAGCGTCATTGAGGTGCTTGTTGGAAAGACATTAAAAGCGGCTGAGGCATATGGTGTGAAGCAGGTTGTTTTAGCTGGGGGAGTCGCTGCCAATAAAGGATTGAGAGAAGCTTTAACGTCAGCATTTACGAAGCTGCCTGAAGTGAGTGTCACCATACCGCCATTGTCTCTTTGTACAGATAATGCAGCCATGATTGCTGCTGCGGGTACCATTGCGTTTGAAAAAGGAATAAGAGGCGATATGGCAATGAACGGTCAGCCTGGATTACCGCTTGTCTCATATGAATGAAGACTCCTGTGGATATACAGGGGTTTTTTCATTTGAAATGAAAGCGATTTATTCACATGTAAACGTGATATATCCACAATTATTAGAAAATTTCGTTTTAAAATGAAGAGAATGTGTACAAATAGGATCTTTTCTGTGGATATGTGATTAAAACTCTGTGGATAAAGTGGATAAGTCCGAAGTATTTAATAATAATCAAGAAGTTATTGTGGGTATCATTGTGGATAATAAATTATCACTGAAAGAAAAAGAGCACCCGTTAGGGCACCCTTTAAGATTCTGATAGGTCTTCCCACTCTGCAAAAAGTGATTCGAGCTCTTGATTAAGCGCATCATTTTCTGTTTGAATGGCTTGGACCTTCTCGTGATCTTGGAAAATAGCAGGATCACATAAAAGCTGTTCATTTTCACCAAGCTTCTCTTCAATGACGGCGATCCGCTCTTCAATTTCTTCGATTCTGCGCTGTTTTTGTCTTTCTTTCTTTTTCAGTTCTTTTTCTTCAGCATAGGAAAGCTTGGTTGTTTCTACTGGTTTTTCTGCGTGCTTTTTAGACGGCTCGTGATCTTTGAGCGCTTCAAGCTCTAATTGTTCGTTTTTCTTTTCAAGGTAGTAGTCATAGTCACCAAGATATTCTTTTGTTTCTGCTCGCGACAGCTCGAACACTTTTGTTGCCAGACGGTTGATAAAATACCGGTCATGAGAGACAAATAAGATGGTTCCTGGATAATCAATCAGCGCATTCTCTAAAATTTCCTTACTATCTAAGTCAAGGTGGTTAGTCGGTTCATCGAGAATGAGGAAATTGGCTTTTTCCAGCATCAGCTTCGCCAGCGCAAGACGCGCTTTTTCTCCACCACTTAGTGCATGAACGGGCTTTAAGACATCATCACCGGAGAAAAGGAAGTTGCCTAAACATGTCCGGATTTCTTTTTCATTCATATGAGGATAATCATCCCAAAGCTCATTTAGCACTTTCTTGGAGGATGTCAGTTTGGCTTGTTCTTGGTCATAATAGCCGATGGTGACATGAGACCCAAAGCTGATGTCGCCTTTTACAGGTGTTAATGCATTCGTTAAGGTTTTTAAAAGTGTTGATTTTCCAATTCCGTTAGGACCAATGAGTGCCACACTATCCTCGCGTTTGATATGAAAAGAAAGAGAGGATAGGAGCGGCGTTTTTTCATCATAACTAATATCGAGATCATGCACCTTCAGTACATCATTGCCGCTTTGTCTCGTAATATCAAAATGAAAGCTTGCGGATTTTTCATCACCTAATGGCTTATCTAAACGATCCATTCGTTCCAGCTGCTTCCGTCTGCTCTGAGCCCGCTTTGTGGTAGAGGCTCTTGCTAGGTTGCGATCCACGAAATCCTGGAGCTTTGAGATTTCTTCTTGCTGCTTTTCATAGAGCTTCATATCACGCTCTAGCTGCTCCGCTTTCAGCTCAAGATACTTACTATAGTTCCCTGCAAACTTTTTCATTGCTGTTCTTGAGACTTCATAGACATGGTTGACGACTTTGTCTAAGAAATAGCGGTCATGGGAAACGATGAGAATAGCTCCTGTATAATTTTGCAAATACTGCTCAAGCCATGATAAGGTATCAATATCTAAATGGTTGGTCGGCTCGTCCAGAATTAAGAGTTCTGGTTTCATTAATAATAGCTTTCCAAGCGCTAGACGGGTTTTCTGACCGCCGCTTAAGGATTGGACGGTTGAGTCATCTTCAAAATGACTAAATCCGAGCCCATGAAGAATGGAGCGGACATCTGCTTCATATTGATAGCCGCCTTGATCCTTAAATTCCTGCTGCAGCCTGTCATAGGTTTTCATCAGGGAATCCAGCTCTGAACCTGTGGAAGAAGCCATTTTTTCCTCAATGGTTCTCATCTCTTGTTCCATTTCTTTTAAATGATCAAAAACCGATAATAATTCGTCTTTTAACGTACGTGTAGACGTCACATCGGTGTGCTGTGCTAAATAGCCGATTGATAGGTCTTTCGGTTTGATGATCTCACCTTGCTCGTAAGACATTTGACCGGCAATAATTTTTAAAAGCGTGGATTTGCCTGCGCCGTTACGACCAACAATGGCAATACGATCCTTTGCTTTGACTTCCAATTTTATATTCGTTAAAACGGTATCAGCGCCAAACGATTTGGACAGCTGATTCACTTGTAGAATCATCATGTAACTTCACCTCTGCTATAATATGTTAAGTGTAGCTTATCAGCAGTAAACCGGCAAATCTTACATACAATCGCAATGGTCAAATGAAAGACAGATAGGAAAAAATAGTGTATGATTTGAGTGAGGGAGCGTTGAAAGATGAGTCAATTTAGCCACTTTAACGAACAAGGAAGAGCAAAGATGGTCGACATTAGTAACAAATCGTCTACAGTGAGAACCGCCGTTGCTGCTTCAAGCGTTCGTATGATAAAAGAAGTATTTCATAAAATACAACAACGTGAAATTGGAAAAGGGGATGTGCTGTCTGTCGCACAGGTTGCTGGCATCATGGCAGCAAAGCAAACGTCCAACATCATTCCAATGTGTCATCCGCTTGTACTAAAAGGCGTGGATATCTCCTTTGATTGGGAGGATGACGGAAATGCGCACATTCTGAACATACAAGTACAGGTCAAAACAAAAGGAAGTACGGGTGTTGAGATGGAAGCGCTCACTTCTGCTTCAGTATGTGCACTGACCGTTTACGACATGTGCAAAGCGATTGATAAAGGCATGATCATCGGTCCTACCTATCTAGTTGAAAAGACAGGCGGGAAAAACGGTGATTTTCACAGAGCATCTGATATTTAAGTTGGAGGACCTTATATGAATATAGACCAGTCAAAAATTCCACAAGCGACAGCCAAACGTTTGCCGCTTTACTACCGTTTTTTAAAAAATCTGCATGCATCAGGAAAACAAAGGGTGTCATCGGCAGAGCTTAGTGATGCAGTCAAAGTGGATTCTGCCACCATTCGCCGAGATTTTTCGTATTTTGGTGCACTAGGGAAGAAAGGGTATGGCTATAATGTCGATTACCTCTTGACCTTCTTCAGAAAGACCCTTGACCAAGATGAAATGACCAATGTTATGCTCATCGGTGTCGGGAATTTAGGGACTGCTTTTTTACACTATAATTTCATAAAAAATAATAATACAAAAATTTCAATGGCTTTTGACGTCAATGAGAGTAAAATAGGAAGTGAGATAGGCGGCGTGCCTGTCTATGATTTGGATAAGCTTGAAGAGCATGTTCAAGAGGTTGGAGATATTCCTGTTGCGATTTTGACAGTACCTGCCGTAGCAGCTCAATCCATTACAGATCGTTTGATTGCCCTTGGCATCAAAGGAATCCTTAACTTTACGCCGGCTCGATTGAATGTGCCGGAACACATTCGAATTCATCATATAGATTTGGCGGTTGAACTTCAGTCTCTTGTGTATTTCTTAAAGCATTACTCTGTTACGCAGGAGGACTGATGAAAAGGGGTAAAGGGGGTGGAGCAAATGGGTCCGATCGGTCCTGGAAGTTTGGTTCTGATTGCGATTGTTGCGCTCATTATTTTTGGGCCGAAAAAGCTTCCTCAATTAGGAAGAGCAGCAGGAGATACATTACGTGAATTTAAAAATGCCACAAAAGGTTTAGCTGATGATCAGGAAGAAAAAAAGAAAAAAGAAGATCAGTAGAATAGGATGAGCTTCATGAATGTCAAAGATATGCCGCTTATGGAGCATATTGTGGAACTGCGAAAACGTTTAGTGATCATTGCGATGTTTTTTGTTGCCTTTATGGCGGCAGGTTTTTTTCTCGCTAAGCCGGTCATTGTGTATTTGCAAAATACCGATGAAGCGGCAACACTGACATTAAACGCATTTAAGCTCACAGATCCACTGTACGTGTTTATGCAGTTCGCATTTGTCATTGCTTTGGTTTTGACGTGTCCCGTGATTTTATATCAGCTATGGGCGTTTGTGAGCCCTGGTTTATATGAAAAAGAAAGAAAGGTGACACTTGCTTACATTCCGATTGCACTGCTTTTATTTTTGAGCGGTGTGGCTTTCTCTTATTTTATTTTGTTTCCCTTTGTCGTCGATTTTCTGATGCGGATGTCGAATGATTTAAATGTAGAGCAAGTGATTGGGATTCATGAGTATTTTACATTTCTGATGCAGTTAACACTTCCATTTGGCTTTTTGTTTCAGATGCCCGTTGTGTTGATGTTTCTCACAAGACTTGGCATCATCACACCGATGTTTTTATCAAAAATACGGAAGTATGCCTATTTTGTCCTCCTTGTCATTGCCGCACTCATTACACCGCCAGAGCTTGTTTCTCACCTCATGGTTACCTTGCCAATGCTCGTTTTGTATGAAGTGAGTATTGTCATTTCAAGAGTGACCTATCGCAAAATGCAGCAAACAGAGGAGAAAGAAAGTCATTATGTCTCATAAAAAAGCATCGTGATCCAAATGGTGATCACGATGCTTTTTATATTGTGATCGAAATTGATTGATGGCGTGAAAGAGGCGCTGATAATAACCGGGCTCATGAGGGACAAAGTCGTGTACATCTACTTCTCTGCTTTCCTCACGCCGTTCTCCGGCTGCATCAATCTCAAAGCCCTCTACCTGAATCCTTTCACATTGACCTGTTAAAAGGTGCTGTGCATCGATGAATCTCGTTCTGTAAAGACCAGCGACTTCTTTTTTCTGTAATTGAACGTTCACAGACTCCCCTTGATTTCATAAAGGTACACGTGGCAGAACTCACGGTCGATGAACGAAGGGATATGGATTTCATCCTGCATGACACCTGCAAAGGTAAGGTCTTCAAAAGGGATAGAGAGACCAAGCTCTTCTTCGACCTCTCTGATGCCATCAGAAGGCTGTTCATCTGCAAGAAGGTGGCCTGCTGCTGTGATATCAAGGAGAGAAGGAAAATCCTTTTTTGCGGGACTTCTTAGCTGAAAATAGAGATAGACTGTGTTATATTCCTTTTTTAAAAGCCAGAAAGCCAAAGACCTTGGGCATGGACATCTGAACGGGCGGCAACTCCAATCGTTTCATGCTGCTCGTTCATGATTCTCAGTTTTTCATGTTCCATGAAGACACGACCTCCATAAAAAAAACCATTTTCCTAGCGGCGGAAAATGGTTTTTGATTTATTTTTGCTGTTGTTTTTTTAGTTTGACAGAGAAGGCAAACATTTTAAACGCGATATTGATATTATAGGCCGCAAACACCATCAGCAAAATGCTGTAAAATGACCACATGTCACCTGGGTTTTGGATGGCCATATAGGTGAAAGCCACACCTACTGCAAAATAAATGATGCCCCATACGACAGGGTTTCTCATGAGAAAAAGCCTCCAATAATCATTTGCATTGTTTGAGATTGTTCTTCAATCATTTTTTTCACTGGCTCAATCTGCACAAGAATGACGAGCGAGTTCATGAGCATATGAGCGCCGATTGGAACAATGATTCGTTTTGTTTTCGCATATAAAAAGGCAAAGGTAAAGCCCATCGCGGTATAGAGCAAGATATGGGCAAAATCAGTGTGTACAGCGGCGAAAACCACTGAACTAACAAGTGCCCCAATGAAAAAATTCGTCTTTTCGTAGATCACCCCAAAAATGATTTTTCGGAAAATGATTTCCTCTAAGATAGGTCCAATCAGGGCGATGACGATCACAAGCCAAGGAACGGCATCCATAATAGATAAAATCGCTTGTGTATTTTCTGACTCACGGCCAATGCCAAATGCATACTGCTCAATCACTCCTGCAATCGATTGCGCAAAGAGGGAGAGAAAGAAACCGCCAATGATCCAAGCGATGGCAGACCCGGCTGAAACCGGTGCTTCATTTCGTAGTGAAGCTTTTGGTACTGTCCGCAGGATGAGCAAAATAATGATCAATCCAATACAGAAGCTGATGATTGTCCAAGTTCCCGACAATTGTGAGAGCTCCGCTTGTGTCATTGGTGTCTTAATGAATCCTAACCATTTCATGATGAGCACATAAGGAATAGCAGAAACCTGTACCAATATATAAGTTAAGATGATGTACCAATATTGTTTTTTCAAGTAACGAAAACCCCTTTACTAAAAGAACTAGATTTATTGTAACACAAGTCTTCTTTTTCGTTGAAAAGGAAAAAATCAGTGATGGAAAAAGATCGTGAAAGCGCAAAAATTTTTAAAGGTTTTTACTTGAAATTGCAGAAGACATTCTTTATTATAATAAATGTGTTAGCACTCGATAGTGATGAGTGCTAAAAAAGACTACATATAAAAATTGAGGAGGTTGTTTCTTATGTTAAAGCCATTAGGCGATCGCGTAATCATTGAACTCGTTGAATCTGAGGAAAAAACCGCTAGCGGTATTGTCTTACCGGATTCTGCAAAAGAAAAACCACAAGAAGGTAAAATTGTTGCAGCAGGTTCAGGTCGTGTACTTGAAAGTGGTGAGCGCGTTGCGTTAGAAGTCAATACAGGCGACCGCATTATCTTCTCAAAATATGCAGGCACTGAAGTGAAATATGAAGGCAAAGAATATTTAATCCTTCGTGAGAGCGACATTTTAGCTGTTATTGGTTAATCACATATAAAATATTGAGATACATTTCTAAAAAGACTGAGGAGGTTTTGTTATTATGGCAAAAGATATTAAGTTCAGTGAAGAAGCACGCCGTGCGATGTTACGTGGTGTAGATGCACTTGCAGATGCTGTAAAAGTAACTTTAGGACCTAAAGGACGTAACGTGGTTCTTGAGAAAAAATTCGGTTCTCCACTTATCACAAATGATGGTGTAACGATTGCAAAAGAAATCGAATTAGAAGATGCATTTGAAAACATGGGTGCAAAACTTGTGGCTGAAGTGGCAAGCAAAACAAACGATGTAGCTGGTGACGGTACAACAACGGCAACGGTTCTAGCTCAAGCAATGATCCGTGAAGGCCTTAAAAACGTAACAGCTGGTGCAAACCCTGTTGGCGTTCGTAAAGGGATCGAAGAAGCAGTGAAAGTAGCACTTGAAGGCTTGCACGAGATTTCTAAACCAATCGAAGGCAAAGAGTCAATTGCTCAAGTTGCGTCCATTTCTGCGGCAGATGAAGAAGTAGGAAGCCTAATCGCTGAGGCTATGGAGCGCGTTGGGAACGACGGTGTTATCACAATCGAAGAATCAAAAGGATTCACGACTGAGCTTGAAGTGGTTGAAGGGATGCAATTTGACCGCGGTTACGCTTCACCATACATGGTGACGGATTCTGATAAGATGGAAGCCGTTCTTGAAAATCCTTACATCTTAATCACAGACAAAAAGATCACGAACATTCAAGAAATCCTTCCTGTACTTGAGCAAGTGGTACAACAAGGAAAACCATTATTGATCATTGCTGAAGATGTAGAAGGCGAAGCACTTGCAACACTTGTTGTGAACAAACTTCGTGGTACATTCAACGCAGTGGCAGTAAAAGCACCTGGATTCGGTGATCGTCGTAAAGCAATGCTTGAAGACATCTCTGTTCTAACTGGCGGAGAATTAATCACAGAAGACCTAGGACTTGACCTGAAATCAACTGAAATTGGTCAGCTTGGCCGCGCGTCTAAAGTCGTTGTGACAAAAGAAAACACAACAATCGTAGAAGGCTCAGGAGATTCTGCTCAAATCGCAGCTCGTGTAAACCAAATCCGTGCGCAAGTTGAAGAAACAACTTCTGAATTCGATAAAGAAAAATTACAAGAACGTCTTGCAAAACTAGCTGGCGGCGTCGCTGTCATCAAAGTTGGTGCTGCAACGGAAACAGAGCTAAAAGAGCGTAAGCTACGCATCGAGGATGCACTCAACTCAACTCGTGCAGCAGTTGAAGAAGGTATCGTATCTGGTGGTGGTACAGCACTTGTGAATGTATACAAAAAAGTCGCTTCAATCGAAGCTGATGGTGACGTTCAAACAGGTGTGAACATCGTTCTACGTTCTCTTGAAGAGCCAATCCGTCAAATCGCTCACAACGCAGGTCTTGAAGGATCCGTCATCGTTGAGCGCTTGAAAAATGAAGAAATTGGCGTAGGCTTCAACGCAGCAACAAATGAATGGGTAAACATGATCGAAAAAGGAATCGTTGACCCAACAAAAGTAACTCGCTCTGCACTTCAAAACGCAGCTTCTGTGGCAGCGATGCTTCTAACAACTGAAGCAGTAGTTGCTGACAAACCAGAAGAAGGCGGCTCAGGCGGCGGAATGCCGGATATGGGCGGCATGGGCGGTATGGGTGGAATGATGTAACACCCTCGAAAACCCCTTGAAATATAGGGGTTTTTGTTATGTCTATTTTTAATTGGTCAAGTGCAATAAAAAGTATTAGAGATGATGAATTGAAACCTTCACCGTTTTTCATTCGTTAAAATAAGAGACATTTATTTTTAATTGATGTAAAAAATGATATTTCTAAAAAGAAAAGCGGTGATCAGATGGGTTTTTCTACTTGGGTGGCTATCATTGTTTCGCTGGCCGTCGTGTTCGGATTGTTTGGATCGAAGAAGCGTGATAAATAAAGAAAGAGTTGAACCCACTTCCAAATAGGGAGTGGGTTTTTTGTTGCAAATACAATATTGATCAATTATACTAACTGTAGTTGTTTGTTGCAAATGCAACAAAAGGAGTCGAGGTATATGAAAGAGATTTTGCGGGAGATCGGCGTCATTGCTCGGGCACTTGATTCGATTAGTAATATTGAATTTAAAGAGTACGATTTAACGAAGGGGCAGTATTTGTATCTTGTGCGTATTTGTGAGGAGCCTGGCATCATTCAGGAAAAGCTGGCGGAAATGATTAAGGTGGATCGAACAACGGCTGCCCGTGCCATCAAAAAACTAGAGCTGCATGGTTTTATTGAGAAGAAAGATGACCCGGTGAATAAAAAAATCAAAAAGCTTTTTCCAACCGATAAAGGGAAAGCCGTATATCCAATGATCAAACGAGAAAATGATTACTCGAATCAAGTAGCGCTGGATGGGTTTTCTGAAGAGGAAGCGGAACAGATTTATGAGTATCTTCTAAGGGTGAGAAAAAATATCGAAAAAGATTGGGATTATGTGAAAAAAGGAAATAAGAGATGTTACTAAATGATAAGGAGTGATGACTTCAATGACCGTCACTTTTATTCTGTGCAATGAACAGCATATAGAAGAGCTGCAGAAAGTCGGAATCGACACGTTTAAAGAGACCTTTCAGGATCAAAACAAAGCTGAACATATTGATGCTTACGTAAAGAAAGCCTTTCATCCGAACCAGCTGTTAAAAGAATTACATCATCCATCTTCACAGTTCTATTTTGTTCAAGTGAGTGGTGAAGTTGCTGGTTATTTGAAGGTCAATATGGACGAGGCGCAGTCAGAGGAGATGGGAAGTAAAGCGTTAGAGATTGAAAGAATTTATATCAAGCAGTCGTTTCAAAAGCAAGGATTAGGACGATTTTTAATCAATCAAGCCTTTGAGATCGCAAAGAAATATGATAAACGTGATGTTTGGCTTGGGGTGTGGGAGCACAATAGAGCGGCCATCGCATTTTATCAAAAGCTTGGGTTTGTTCAAACAGGGGTGCACGCTTTCCTTATGGGAGACGAAGAGCAAATGGATTTTATTATGACCAAAACACTGAACTGATCAAAAAGGGGGAAGGGAATATGCATATTCCATCATTTTTTCAAGTGAAAGATATGGAGGAAGTAAAAGCATTTATTCAATCACATTCATTTGCAACAGTTGTGACCACAACGGATGAAAAACCTATTGCGACACATATTCCAGTGAGTTTTCATCAAATTCAGGATTCGTATGTGATCACAGGTCATATGGCGATTGGAAATCCTCAGTGGAAAACGTTTGAAGAAAATGAGAAGGTGCTCGTGATTTTTCAAGGGCCACATGCTTACATATCATCTTCATGGTATGAAAAAGAAGCCGTGCCGACGTGGAATTATCAAGCTGTGCATGTATATGGAAAGGCTGAACTGCTAGAAAAGGCGGAACTGGTAAAGGAATTAACAAAGATGCTAGAGACTTACGAAAGCCATAGGGAACAGCCAGTGTTATGGCATACGTTGTCTAATGAACTGTTAGAGAAACAAATGAAAGGGATTGTGGGCTTCAAAATCATCATTGATGAAGTTCAGGCTGCTTTTAAGCTTAGCCAGAATCGCCATGAAAGAGATTATGCTCACATCATTGAACAGCTGGAAGCAGAGGGTGAAGTGGAATTGGCTGATGCGATGAAAAAGAGATTAGAGGATGTATGAGAAAAGCACTCTTATGAGCAAGAGTGCTTTTGTTGTTCCGAGCTATCTGAGGGTGCCATGGCTCATATCTATAGCCTGTCACTTTTCCTTACGTATAGCGGATGAAAAAGCTAAATTCTTGTGCATGTTTGGTATGCCAATTGAAGCTGAACGTCAATTGCTGAATCTCTTTTTTGTTTAAAATTACATAAAAAAATCCACTATTTCCATAAAAAATCAGATCAATTCCTTATAATAAAAGTATCTGAGAACGGGGAGTGAGTCGAGATGGACCAAAACGTGCTGCAAATGAATCAAGAAAGATCAGAGGATGAATTAGCGGTTGTGAATATATCTTCTACAGAAATTGGGGCGCTGTCAAAGGAAGCGGCTGAGCGCATTTTACAAACGAAGGATACGGATGATATTCATTTACTGATGTATGTTCCGATTGAAAAGAAAACAGATTTGAATTGGTTGATTGAAAGTGTTGGACAGGCGTTAGGAGATGAGGATGAAGATAACGTTGCACTTGAATTTGCTGATTTGCTCTATTTCTTTATCATTCCATTTTATAAGGAGTATATTGTGAGGGAACATCATTTGTATGAGTGTATAGATGATTTGTTGGTACGATTAGCATCAAGGGCTCACTCGGATATCCAAACACTGGTCGATGCGATGAGAGACGATTTGACTGAATAAACATGAAAAAAGGCTTGTAGAGAGGTCCTCTACAAGCTTTTTTTAACGTAAAAAACCATGAATTATTGGGCTCTTTCCCAAGTGATCTTTGTTTCATTTGTTTTTTTCTTTCCTTTTGCCAGCACCTTGCCGTTTTCTTGTTTCACGGTGATGTTCAGGTCGTAAAAGGAATAGAGGGCGCCAAGGCTATCATTTTCTGGTTTGTGCAGGTTGTTTTCTTTTTCAGTTGATGCCCCAATGGCCAGCGTCTTGGCAAAGTTTAAACCGATGACTTCAGCATAATCACTATTGGTATCAGAGGAAGCTGTCACGTTTAAAGAAATGACTTTTTTCTTTTGATCAACGGTGATCGCTGTGTCTTTTACGAGCTTAGACTGCTCCATCACCTCTTTCGTTTCATTTTGAATGCGCTCATTAATTGTAGGAAGTGCCTTAGATTCTGTTTTTTGTTCTTTTGTCGTATTCGAGCAAGCTGCTAGAATGAAGAGACTTGCAACTAGACTCATGAAAACAAGTAGACTTTTTCTCACGTTCGTTCTCCTTTTTTCTTCGAAGTATATATGCTTATGTTACCATGAATCCTTGTTTTGATTAAAAGAGAAGTGTTGATAAGCTGTGAACAATAAAAAGCACCCAAAACTGGGCGCTTTTTTCTTATTGTGCTGAAAGGGTTGTACTAAGTGGAATAGAAGAATGTACCGTGAATTTAGGAGACGGCGCACCTGATTCTAGATTTTTACGCAACAATGAGGATTTGACGGTTCCATCCCATTTTTTATAGACGCTTCCTGATGTATCTGCACGAAGCTGTACATTCGAGAAGCTTGCTTGTGAGTAGCTGTTTGCCCCATTATCCTGAACGCCGTGTACCATTTTGACAACATCAAGGTTTTTCAGACGGCTGGGTTTGAAAACAGGCTGCTTGTAGCGCAATTTCCCATTGACATATAGTGACACCGTGCCATCACCATTGTTGATGAGCTTTAAGTTGACACGTGCGCCATCCTTAATACTCTTATCGTATTCACTGTTCCAGTATTGACTGCCGCCTTGTGAGCCGCTGCCAAGAAAAACCTTATAGCCAGAAGACGTTTTTGAAATACCGCTCTCTACAACGGCAGAGCCAAGACCGAGATACCAGTCAGCATATCCATTTTTAATCGTCGCTGTTTTCGGAAGCACAATATCAGCAGAGATACCTGACCATCTGGCTTCATCCGTTTGTGTCACAATCGCACCGTGACGGGGACCAGCTGCTGAGGCAGGTAGACCTAAAAGCATCAAAATGAAGGCCAAACTCACACTCAAAGCGATGAACCACTTTTTCATAAAAATTCCTCCTTAAATTTGATTCACTTTTATTATATAAAATGAAAGAGAGGGGCTGCTTACATTGTTCTGGCTGATTTTGGTATTTTTTGTGAACGAAATCGGTCATAAAGTGGTCAACTTGTATTCGAATTGTAATGTGACTGTAAAATAACTGGGTGCATCTTCATGTATAATAAGTGCAGAAACCAAATACGGAGGATTTTTTAATGAATAAAAAGCTTATCGCGACAATCGTAACAGTAGCTAGTTTATTTTTAGCGTTTAGTTTCTCACATGGAGCAAGTGCAAAAAAAGTAAGCGGCAATATTACTTGGTATAATGGTGTCGGTAAAAAAGGCGCAGATGGAAAAAAACTCGGTCATTGGGATGCAGCAACTAAAATGGGATTTGACGTACCGAAAAAAGGTACAAAACTAAGAGTGACAACAAAAGCGAAACCACATAAAGTGATTACAGTATATAAATATGATGTTGGTAGAATGCCAAACGCTGTATTAGACGTAAGTCCGAAAGCATTCAAAGCACTTGGGTATAAAACAAGTAAAGGTGTCGTAAAAGGGCATTACACTTATTAATACATAGGCATGCAAAGAAGCGGGAAAAGTTCATTTTCTGGCTTCTTTTCTTGTAGAGAGGGTCTGAAAGGCAATGAAAAAATCAACATGGTGGATCATCACGGTCATTGGAGTCGCAGTGATTGCGGCAGTCATTTTCTTCATGATGAAGCCGGATCAAGAGGCGAAACATGTGGGGAAAGTTAAAACGAATCAAGACGCAAAAGACGAATTGCTTGTTTCATTTACAGATCGGCAGCTAAACAATACATATTACCTGCACGATCGGGCGCTCCATACGGAAAAACTGACAGCCTATCCTTCGATTGCATATGATTCTACGAAACAACTTTTATATTACACGTATACGGATGAAGACACGCAAAAAGTGAGTATTCGGGAATTGAATGTGAAAAATGATCAAGAAAAAACGCTGTTTACTAGTGACGATTCAATCGACAGTATGAGGCTGTCTGGTGATGGAAAGCAGTTATTTCTAAGGTATAACAAGGATTCTGGGGAACAATTTTATGTCGCTTCTTTTGATTTGAAAAAACACAAGGTGAAGATGTTGTATCCAGAAAAAAGCAAGGATGATACGGTGAGTTCTTTTGCCTATGATCCGACTTCAAACCTTTTGGCTGTCCAGCATTATTCATTAAAAGAAGATTATCAGAAGACCGATGAAGCGAATGAAAAAGGGACGGATCCTGAACCAACGACCATGAAGATCACCCTTCAAACAGATGAGAAGGGAAAACGTATTGCACGGATCTCACAAACGATCAATGATATTTCATTTTCACCAGATCACAAGAAATTGATTTATACAGAGGTGAAGGTTCGAAACGAAAAAGAAATATCCTCTATTAAGATGCTTGATGTAGAAACGGGGAAAACGACGACACTCGTTAAAAACAGCCAGGATGTTCATATTTTAAGTGCTGCACAGCCGCAATTTTCTATGGATGGGACATCTGTTTATTTCTTAGGTGTTGCAAAGAACGCTAAGGAATTAAAGGATGACACTGGAAGAAAGGCGAAGGTAAGGACCATTTTTGAATATGATATTAAGAAGAAAACGGTAGAAACCGCTTGGGAGAAGGATGGCGGAATCATTAACAATTTCACTGTTAATCGATGAAGGATGCGTTCAGTTATTTTATATAACTGGACGTTTTTTTATTTTGTCATTTGATATGCCGGAGAATATGTGAATTCATGAAATGAAAGTCGTTTTTTAAAAAGAAAAACGAGGGGCATTTTCGTATTTTGCTGGTGTGACAGAGGAGAAGAAAGACAGTAAAATGAATGGAAATAAAAAAACGAGAGGACAGATGGCTTCTCGTTTTATCTTATTTGTTTGGTGTTTTCGTCTAGTAAGTTTTGAAAAATAAACAGGGCATTAATGGAATGAGGAAATCCAGCAACCTTTGTACAGTGCTTAATAATCTCCATGATCTCTATGACAGAGAGACCGATATGTAATGCTTGTTCAAAATGAGCCTTTAGTTCTTCATCACAATTGCCTTTTGTGATGAGGGCAGATAATGTGCTGATTGCCTTCTGTTTATCATCTAATATGAAGTGATTGAATTCTTTTTGTTCACCGAGTTCAATTGTTAGTTGTTCAATGTTTGACCGAATGCTCTCATTTTCATGAATTGAAAGCTTCTCCATGTTACCTGCCGCTGTTTCTTGTTTGATCTGGCAAGTCTCTTTTTCTTCATTCAAATTGAACTCCTCCGTTTTTTATCGCAATTTTCCATTTGTTTGTTCAATGTTCCTTATGTGCCTTTTGATAGATGTAATGGGTATATAGTAGTACTATCGGCTTGCTGCGTCAACTTTTTAAGTGTTGCATGTACAAATAAATGCCAATTCACGCGATACATTGTTCTATTTTCTAATGAATCAATGAAAAGGAAATAAAGGGCTAATGTAACAATGTCCGTTAGCCCTTCGCGATCATCTACTTAATGCATATTTCTAAGCATGTGAAGGAAGAATGGTTTCATTTTTACCGAATGATATCCATCGGCCGCATCATGTCATAATCTTCGTGCTCTAAAATATGACAATGCCACACATACCGTCCGCTGTATGGGACAAAGCGTGCGATGATTCGAATGACTTCACCGGCATGCGCCTGAATGGTGTCCTTGTAGCCTTGTTCATGTAAAGGAGGTGCTTCATTTGGTCCTGTATACACGATTTCTCCAGTCGACTGATAGATTTCTGTATCAAATGGTCTTCTGTCTATCACCCTGAATTGAACAAGGTGTAAATGAATGGGGTGCGTACCCCTTGTTGGGTTGACGATGGACCAAATCTCTACACTGCCAAGTCGAGGATTTTCCGTGACGGGATCATTCCAAAATTGATTATCTAGTAATAAAATAGGACGGCCATATTTATCCTGCGTGCCGCTAAGTGTGAGCGTACGTTCTTTATCAGCTCGACTTAGCCGAAGCGGTGGCAGCGGTTTGAAGATTGGACGTAATGATTTAGGTGCTCTCCCTTTTAGCGGACGTGTGACTTTAAACTGCATAATGTTCGCATCTGTTTCTGGATTCACTTCTTGGCCACATCCTGCTTTATTTTTTAGAATAATTGTTTTGTTTTCATAAGCTGAAAAGTCGATAATGACATCGAAACGTTCAGCAGGTGCAATGCTAAAGGACTTGTGATGAACAGGTCTTGGCAAAAAGCCGCCATCAGATCCAATTTGCAAGATCGTGGCATCGTTGTCTAAATGCAGCTCGTAAGTTCTTGTATTGGACGCATTTAACATGCGAAAACGGTATTTTCGTGGCTCTACTTCTAAATACGGCCATACCTTTCCATTAACCAAAATCGTTTCCCCGCAAAAAAAGGGACGATGGAGGGATCTGGAATGTCACTGTCCTCCGGCGTGTTGTTTGGTCTGCTTGGATAAAACAGTGCGCCATCCTCCTGAAACGTACGGTCCATGATCATTAAAGGAATGTCATACTCATCTTTCGGTAATTCTAACGACTTTTCAAACGCATCTGAGATTAAGTAAAACCCAGCTAAGCCGGCGTATACATTTAATCGTGTTAATGCCATTGCATGATCGTGATACCACAATGTGCATGCTTGCTGATGATTTGGGTATTCGTAAATCTGCCGTTCAAAGAAGGGGCCTGTCGCTTCAAAGTCTCGTGAAAACCAAGCCTCTGGATAACCGTCACTGCTTGCTGGTGTGACCCCGCCATGTAAATGAACGACGGTTTTGACTTCTGGTTCGTCATGATGGCCTTCGTGAATGGTGTGATCGACCGGCAGAAAATGCTTAAGCGGCAATTTGTTCATCCATTTTACTTTAACCTTTTCATTTCGATTTGCTTTAATGGTTGGACCAGGCAAACTGCCATTATAGGTCCATAGCTTAGTTGGGGGCAGGTCTCTATGAACTTTTAAGAACACTTCCTCCATGGCGATTTCATAATACGTTTGTCTTGGGTTCTTTTTGACGGGCTTCGCGACTTCTGGAATGGGCAGCTCGTCAATAAATTTTTCTAGGTTCATGTTCACTAATCCTCACTTCAAATCCAATTTGATACATTATAAGTGCGGACATTAAAATAGGTGAATAAAATAAAAAACCCGCTTTTCAGCGGGAGAATTAAGGGTGTTTATTTTCAAGCGCCGCATTTGCAGGCACTTTTTTATTCGGTTTAAAGATAAAATAAGCGGCTAGCACACCAAAGGTAATGATACTCGTCAAAATGAGCTGTGGTCTCATCGATTCGATAAACAGCATAGAGGCCAAAATTGCACAAATGACCAAAATGGTAAAGTACGTGAGGTATGGGAACAGCCACATTTTGATTTTGAGTTGTTCTGGATTTTCTTTTTCGAGTTTACGACGCATTCTTAATTGCGAAACGGCAATGACCAAGTAGACAAGAAGTGCGATAGCACCTGATGCATTGACAAGGAACAAAAAGATGGTTTCAGGATAAAAGTAGTTCATCATGACGGCAATATAGGAAAAGAAGGTCCCTGCGACTGTAGCCGCTACAGGAACACCACGCTTGCTGATTTTCATAAAGCGTTTTGGCGCTTCGCCTCTTTCCGCTAATGAATAAAGCATTCTGGACGTTGTGTACAAGCCGGAGTTTAAACAAGATAGAACAGCTGTTAAGACAATGACGTTCATCACCTGAGCGGCAGATGGGACGCCGATGTATTCTAATACCGCAACGAACGGGCTTGTTAAAATACTCGCTGAATCCCATGGAAGCAAGGTGACAACGACAGCGATCGATCCGACGTAGAAGATGATAATACGCCATACAACAGAACGAGTAGCTGTTGTAACAGATTTGACAGGGTCTGCTGATTCGCCGGCCGCAATTGCCACAATTTCGGTTCCCATGAAGGAAAAGATGACGACGACGATCCCGAGTAAAACAGAGCTGAATCCGTTTGGAAGGAAACCGCCGTTCCCCGTTAAATTCGCAAGACCTGCAGTATGATGACCGCCAAAACCAAAGATAAATGCAAAACCAATGAGGAGAAATAGAATAATGCTGACGACTTTAATTAATGAAAACCAATATTCAAATTCGCCAAAAGATTTAACAGAAAAGATATTTGTTAATGTTAAGAGGATTGTGAGGATAAGACTTGTGAGCCAAACAGGTGCATCTGCATACCAATATTGAATAATGGCAGCACCGGCAATGGCCTCGATGGCGATGACGATTACCCAGAAGAACCAGTAAAGCCAGCCGATTGTAAAACCAGCCCATGGGCCGATGGCGTCGCTTGCATATTGTGAGAAAGAACCGCTTGTCGGATAGGCACACGCCATTTCTCCAAGCATTCTCATAATAAAGATCACCAGAAGTCCGGCAAATGAATAGGAAAGAATGGATCCAGGCCCTGCAGAATGAATGACAGCGCCGCTACCAACAAATAGCCCTGCCCCAATGACCCCGGCAATGGAGATCATTGAAATATGTCTTGTCTTAAGGTTTTTTTGAAGACCGTTTGTCATGTTGGACATTTCTTTACCTCCAAACACTTCTCTTCGATAGAGAATTTGTTTTTAGAATATTTTAAATTTTATCATACTGAATTGTCATTCAGCATTGGACAGGTTATCAAACTGACATTTCAAACCTCTTAACATGATGTTAAAAAGTATAAAGGATTTGAGAGATTATGTTCCCTCTTTTTCCTCTGCTCATTCTTAAAAATAGTATAAGAGAGAAGAGGGGGAAGTTGTGTCATGAAATAAAAATATTCCGACAATTAATCGAAAGGGTGATTATGCTTATATGCAAATGTCGGAGTGTGTTGGAAAAAGGTTGATAGGAGTAGGTCTTGAGGTCAATTGACCTTATAAAAATAAGTTTGCTTAGGTCAACACATTTCTATGTACCCTATTTTGCTGACGCAAGCGAATCATGTTGCTGTAGACCCACACGGGCTTTGCTTTGTAAGATAAATAATAGAAAAGTGATGTGTGAGGAGGCTCTGTTCGACATGGAGCGCTATAACGAATTAAGACAAGGTGAAACAGGTGCTTGGGTCAGCATCATTGCCTATGTGATCTTATCTGCGGTGAAACTCATCATTGGATATGTGTTTCATTCAGAAGCTCTTTCGGCAGATGGATTGAATAATACGACAGATATTATTGCATCTCTTGCTGTATTGATTGGGCTGCGTATTTCTCAGAAGCCGCCTGATGAAGATCATCCATATGGTCATTTTAGAGCAGAAAATATTGCGTCACTTGTCGCTTCCTTTATTATGATGCTTGTTGGGTTTCAGGTTCTGCTGAGTGCAGGCCAGTCGCTTTTCTCATCTGAGCATCAAACGCCTGATATGATTGCGGCTTGGACGGCAGCAGGAAGTGCTGTTGTGATGTACGGTGTGTATATATACAACCGCAATTTGTTCAAACGAATCAATAGCCAGGCACTTCATGCGGCAGCTGCTGATAATAAATCAGATGCGTACGTGAGCATCGGGACATTTATAGGGATCATCGCCTCCCAATTTCAGCTGGCATGGATTGATACGCTTGCTGCGTTTGTTATTGGCTTAATTATTTGTAAAACGGCGTGGGAGATTTTCAGAGATGCCTCTCATTCGTTAACTGACGGTTTTCATATAAAAGATATGTCAAAATATAAAGAGACCATTAAGGAGACACCAGGAGTGGGCGATTTGAAAGATATTAAGGCCCGTTATCTTGGAAGCACGGTCCATGTGGATGTAGTCGTTGAGGTAGAGCCGCATTTGAACATTGCAGAAAGCCATGATATTGCAGATGAAATCGAACGTAGAATGAAAAAAGAACATGATATTTTACATTCTCATGTTCATATGGAGCCAGCAAGTGCGCCTAAAGAAGAGAAGAAGTCTTTTCCATCGTGAGAAGGCTTCCTTTCTTTTTCTGACGTGCTGATGTTTTATGCAAACGCGCGTTGTATGGTAAAGTTAGACTATATGAAAATTGCGGAAACGTGATAGGAGGATCAGGATGGCATTTGATGAACCAATGCATTCAGATGTACAAAAAATCTTAGATAACATCAATAAAGTCATGGTTGGGAAAAAAGACATTGCGATATTAAGCCTTGTGGCGATTTTGGCGAAGGGGCATGTGTTATTAGAGGATGTGCCTGGCGTTGGGAAGACGATGATGGTTCGTGCTTTGGCAAAATCAATTGGCTGTGAGTTCAAGCGAATCCAATTCACCCCTGACCTTTTGCCTTCAGATGTGACAGGTGTGTCGATTTATAATAAAAAGACAAAAGAATTTGAATTCAGGCAAGGACCGATTATGGGGCAGATTATTTTGGCGGATGAGATCAATCGGACCTCTCCTAAAACACAATCAGCACTGCTTGAAGCGATGGAAGAGGGCAGTGTCACAGTGGACGGAGAAACGATGCCGCTTGCGGATCCTTTCTTTGTCATGGCCACGCAAAACCCGGTGGAATATGAAGGAACCTATCCACTGCCAGAAGCGCAAATGGACCGGTTTTTATTCAAGCTGCAGATGGGGTATCCGACCATGCTGGAGGAGCTAGAAGTGCTCAACTTGCAGGAGAAGCAATCTCCGATCGATACGCTCCAGGCTGTGATGGAGAAGGAGCATATCCATGCTTTGCAGCAAGCAGTTCAGAAAGTGCATGTGGATGCATCTATTAAAGAATATATTGTCGAAATCGCCCAAGCGACGCGTCATCACCCATCTGTTTATTTAGGCGTTAGTCCAAGGGGATCGATTGCACTCATGAAAGCGGCTCAGGCTTATGCGCTTTTGAATCAGCGGGATTATGTGATTCCAGATGATGTACAGTATTTAGCGCCTTATACATGGCCGCATCGAATGATTTTGACGTCAGAAGCGACGTATGAAGGGAAGAAGGCTGAGACACTGCTGCGACAGCTGCTTGAGCAAATTGGCGTACCAGTTCAAAAGTCGATGACTCAATGAAGTCACAAGACCGTTTAGCTGTTTCATTATGGTTACGGGTGATCATGCTCATCATCCTCACTGTGGCAGCCTTTTGTTATGCCATGTTTCAGGGCGGCTTTGTGAGCTGGTTCCTTTTTTATGCATTTTTACCATATACTTTGTATGCTTTGCTGTTTGCGGTCGTTCCGCTTCGCGCGACAGCCAAAAGGACATTGCGGCACACTCGGTTGAAGGCTGGGGATGTGCTTTCGGTTGACCTTGAAATCAAGCGGACGAATCCATTTCCATACGTTTACGTTATTATCGAGGATGATCCGCCGTACACTTTTCACTTGCAGGAACAGATTGAAATGAAGCAAATGCTGTTTCCATGGTTTCGGAAAACGTGGCGATTTTCTTATCAATTGAATGATATCGTGCGGGGGGAGCACCATTTGACAGCAGTCAGAATCAAAACGGGTGATATGTTTGGTTTTGTTGAAAAAGAAGTGATCCTTCCGTTAGAGAAAAAGCTCCTTATCTATCCAAAAATGCTAGATCTTCCGGTGGAGTCTGCTGATTCAGTGAATGAAAATGGAGGCAAAGCCGTTCACTCTTGGTTAAATGAACCGACCAATGTGACAACAGGCGTGCGGGAATACCAGCAAGGAGACCGTTTTGCTTGGGTGGATTGGAAGACGACGGCCAGAAGAGGTCAGCTGATGACGAAGGAGTTTGAACAGAATCAGACAAAGGATCTTGTGGTGTTTGCCGATTTTACAGATGAAGCCGTTTTTGAAACCGTCGTGTCTATTGCAGCCTCTGTTCTCCAAACGGCTGTGAAAAAAGGGGTGCCGGCAGGTCTCGTTCCTTTTGGAGATCAACATGCATTTCGAGTGGACCAAGGAGAACTTCATTTGCAGGACATGCTTTATTATTTAACAAGAGTGCAGCATCAGCCTTCTCGCGCACTAGAATATAAACCGTTAACAGCTAGTGAGTACCAGTACAACGGAAAATATGTCATTACGGGTCAGCTGCATGAGGAGCTTGCTGCAAGTCTCTTTGGAAATCGAAATAGAAAGAACATCACTGTTCTTTTAGTGAAGAGAGCCGTGGATCGATTCACGACAAAAGAGAAACAGCTTGTAGACCGGCTTAAGGCATCTGGAATACGCACGACCGTTTTATTTGAAGACCGGCTGCACGAAAGAACTGTGAGGTGACAAACATTTATGCTGCATACGCATCAGCGGCAAAGCCGTTTTGAGTTGTTCATCTATTATGCTGTAGCATTTCTGCTGCTTTGGGAGTGGCTTCGACCGCTTCAAGATTTTACAGAGACGAGTCATACGTCTTATTTCATCATTTTTATAGGGCTTACATGTTTGTTTACATTCTTTCGTTTGAAGTGGTATGTGACGTTTCCTATTTGTACGGGCTTGATTTTGCTCGCCTTATATTTGATCTTTTATCAAGCAGAGCCAAGCTATCCGGCTGCATTATTTGCTGATATTAAAGATAATATCACCTTCATGAGCACAGGCATGTGGAGTGACATGTATCCCTCCTTCCGCACATTATTGTTTTATATTTTGCTATGGCTGCTTGTCTACTTGCTTCATTATTGGGTGGTCTATCAGCAGCGTATCTTTTTCTTTTTACTCATGACGATTGTATATGTCACGATTCTGGATACGTTCACACCATATGATGCGACCTTTGCGATCGTTCGTATTATGGTGTTTGGCTTTTGTTTGCTTGGGCTGCTGTATTTCGATCGACTGCGTTCGACTGAGGGTGTTCGGGTGTCGCAGAAGGCGCGCTTAAAGTGGTTTTTGCCTATGCTGGTGCTTGTTCTTCTGTCAGCGACACTCGGCGCTTCTTTGCCAAAGTCAGATCCGAAATGGCCTGATCCTGTCCCGTTTTTAAAGGCGGTGACGAATCAAGATGGTTCTGCTGGGCAGAATAAGGTGGGATATAGTGCAGATGATTCGTCGCTTGGCGGACCGTTTAGTGAGGACCGCACACCGGTCTTTAAATGGAGCGGGAAGGAGCCGTCTTACTTTCGTGTCGAAACAAAAAGCATCTACACCGGCAAGGGCTGGGAGGATGCTTCAAATGATACGAAGCCTACTCGGCTAAAGAATGATGATGTCCCGAATCGTTGGTTTACTAATCGTGTAAAAACAGAGGAGCACGAAACGAGAGTCGATATGGAATCGGATTATCGATTTAATCACGCCGTCTATCCAATTGGCACGATCACACTGATGCCAATGGAAAACATCCCGCTGCAAATGATGGGCAAGACGGAAAAAATTGTACCGTCTATTCAAAACCCGCCCAAAAATTTAGGGAACTATCAAGTCAGCTTCTTATCACCTACATTTATCCTTGAGGACTTACAGCGGATCAAAGTGCCGACTAAGAAGCAGGTGAATCAACAGGTCGGCCGTGAATACTTGCAGCTCCCTTCCTCATTGCCAGATCGTGTGAAAACATTGGCAAACAGCTTAACGGAAACAAAGGAGAATATGTATGACAAGGCAAAAGCGATTGAGGATTACTTAGGATCTGCGAAGTTTTCATATGAAACGCAAAATGTCGCCGTGCCTGGACGGAATGAAGATTATGTGGATCAATTTTTATTTGATACGATGATTGGCTACTGTGATAATTTTTCAACCTCTATGATTGTGATGCTTCGTTCGATCGGTATTCCGGCGAGATGGGTAAAAGGGTATACGTCTGGTCAGTTATATGAAACACAGATGGATGGAAACAATGTGTATGAAGTGACCAATAACAATGCGCATTCATGGGTAGAGGTCTATTTTCCAAACCGGGGCTGGGTGACCTTTGAACCGACAAAAGGGTTTACAAACCCAGAGACATTTACAAATGAAACCGCTGCTAGCGATCAAACGGATGATCAAAAGGAAGAAGAAGATCAGCCTAGTTCTGATGCAAGCGAAGATCAGCAGCCGCAGCAGGAGAAGGAGCAGCCGGCAGAGCCAAAGGAACAAACAGCTCAAACAAAGCCAAGTATGGTGCATGTTGGTTCGATCTTGGGGTATGCGGGAGGTGCTGTCGTCCTTCTTGGTTTCATCAGCTGGGTGCTTTATCGATTCAGGGCAAGATGGCTGCCATTCTTTATTGTACGAAAGGTGAAACGTCTGCCAGATGAGGAGGCATTCTTCTATGCGTACGCTGCCCTATTAAAGCAGCTGAAGCGCAGAAGGATCGAGAAGAAGCCAGGCATGACGTTAAGAGAATTCGCTTCTGCGATGGATAGCAAGGATGGAGATCGTCACATGTCAGAGCTGACACAGCTTTATGAGCGGGCGCTCTATCGACGAGAAGATGCATCAGCGCTTTGGCGGCAATCCGCAAAGTTATGGGAAAATTTAATAAACAGGAGATAGTCTTGACCGCGTACCTTCCTGTTGTTAGAATAGGTGAATATTAAAACCTTCTAAAATACATGAAATTGAAGCGTTCGGATGTGAGTCTGGGCGCTTCAAAAGCGTGATTTCACACTGAGAGCAGGTTTTCTCCTCTCATTTTTTCTGTGCGTTTATAAAAACTATATTGGACATAGAGGTGACACCATGACAAATTTAGTAAATGAAATGATTTTGGTTCTCGATTTCGGCAGTCAGTACAATCAGCTGATCACACGCCGTATTCGTGAATTTGGTGTGTACAGTGAGCTTCATCCGCACACTTTAACTGCTGAAGAAATTAAAGAAATGGCGCCTAAAGGAATCATCCTTTCTGGCGGACCGAACAGTGTGTATGATGAAGGATCTTTCCGCTGTGATGAAAAAATTTTTGATCTAGGCATTCCGGTTCTAGGCATTTGCTACGGCATGCAGCTCATGACTCACTATTTAGGCGGGAAAGTAGAAGCGGCCAGCCAGCGTGAATATGGGAAAGCAGATATCCACATTAACGGAACACCTGCTTTATTCAAAGACCTTCCGAATGACCAAGTCGTTTGGATGAGCCATGGTGACCTTGTCGTTGAAGTGCCAGAAGGCTTTACAGTGGATGCAACAAGTGCACATTGTCCAAACTCAGCGATGAGCTTTGCTGAGAAGAACTTCTATGGCGTACAGTTCCATCCAGAGGTTCGTCACTCTGAGTACGGCAACGACCTATTGAAAAACTTTGTCTTCGGCGTGTGTGATTGTGATGGCAAATGGTCAATGGAGAACTTCATTGAAATCGAAATGCAAAAAATCCGTGAAACAGTGGGCGACAAACAAGTATTGTGCGCACTAAGCGGCGGTGTTGATTCATCTGTTGTAGCGGTATTGATCCACAAAGCAATCGGTGATCAGCTGACATGTATCTTCGTTGACCACGGTCTTCTTCGTAAAGGCGAAGCAGAAGGGGTTATGAAGACATTTAGCGAAGGTTTCAACATGAACGTGATTAAAGTAGATGCGAAAGATCGTTTCTTAAACAAGCTAAAAGGTGTATCTGATCCTGAGCAAAAACGTAAAATCATCGGTAACGAATTCATCTATGTATTCGATGATGAATCGGACAAGCTAAAAGGAATTGACTACTTAGCACAAGGAACACTTTACACAGATATCATTGAGAGCGGAACAGCAACGGCACAAACAATCAAATCTCACCACAACGTAGGTGGTCTTCCAGAAGACATGCAGTTCGAATTGATTGAGCCTTTGAATACACTATTCAAGGATGAAGTCCGAGCCCTAGGTTCAGAGCTTGGCATTCCTGACGACATCGTCTGGAGACAGCCATTCCCAGGTCCAGGACTAGGTATCCGTGTATTAGGTGAAATTTCTGAAGAAAAACTAGAAATCGTTCGTGAATCTGATGCCATTCTTCGCGAAGAAATTGCGAACTTCGGCCTAGAGCGCGACATCTGGCAATACTTCACCGTTCTTCCAGACATCCGCAGCGTAGGTGTGATGGGTGACGCAAGAACATACGACTACACAATCGGCATCCGTGCTGTTACGTCTATTGACGGTATGACAAGTGACTGGGCAAGAATCCCTTGGGATGTGCTTGAGAAGATCTCAACTCGTATTGTGAATGAAGTGAAGCATATTAACCGTGTGGTGTATGATATTACGAGTAAGCCGCCTGCTACAATCGAGTGGGAGTAGACTTCCAAGAATTGAATGATTAAAGGTGCTGAGAAAGCAGTCGTATCAAAGGTTTGAACAGTTTGTGTGTTGATAGGGTACTATTCATCCGCAGCAATCTTTTTTCAAAATGAGACTCTCGTTTATTCACATTATTTGTGAAAAAAGGAGGGTCTTTTTTATGACTGAAATTACAGAACTACTAGATGATTTTAAAATGAAAAAGATCATCATCATTAGGATAAGCCGCGAGTCAAGATCGTGGCTTATCTTTTTGTGTTTTCCCATGTTCGGAGCAGGTGCATTTAAGTACACTCACCTAACATAGTGCATAGGATAATTTGATAAACTGTGAAGGGATTGAGAAAAATGTATTACTATCCAAATATGTATCCATATCAATATCCTTATTATGTTCATGTACCAATGAATAACTATGATAGACAGTCTGTTTATTGGAATATTCCTGTTGAGGGACATGCAAACAGTTCTTTTCGTTTTTCCAATGGTGATGCTGCAAGCATTTTATCAAAAGATTATGGAGCAGAACCGTTTGCCGTTAATATCAATGAGGCTACAAAGAAAAACAATACGTACCGTACCGCCTTATGGACAGGAACTCATTTGCAAGTTACCTTAATGAGTCTCAATGCTGGCGAAGATATCGGGTTGGAAATGCACCCTAACGTTGACCAATTCTTACGTGTTGAACAAGGTCAGGGGATTGTTCAAATGGGCAAAAGGAAAGATAAATTAAATTTTAGAAGAAATATCTATGATGATACTGCAATACTGATACCTGCTGGAACATGGCACAATGTAACCAATACAGGTAATGTTCCGCTTAAACTTTATTCAATATATGCTCCTCCTAACCACCCGTTTGGTACTATTCATGTAACAAAGGCAGATGCAGTGGCTGCGGAAGAAGGTGACGGTCACGGCAATGAAAATACAGTTATTTTTGGCAGAACTCCAGATGAATGGATAAAGCACACGGAATTTTTGGTAAACGAAGGGTTAGAGGATGTTAAAAAAGGAATAAATGCTACACACATTCTCCAAGAATTTATTCTAATGGGCGTTCTTGTAGGAAAAGGGTATTCTCCCGAAAATGCATATGAAACAGTAGAAGAATGGGAACGTACAGGAGAATCCAAACTTCTTCAGAAAAGTAAAAAATATGTAGGATTAGAGTAAATGCATATAGTGAGGAGAAAAAAACTCTTGATAAAAGATTTACTTAACCTTTAGGTTCTACTATTTTTAACAATACAAAAGGAGTATGATTCCATAAATATAATCATACTCCTTTTTCTGTATTTAAAACTAATGAAAAAAGGATTACATTGGAAAATTATTCGTGTAAATTGACATCATTACACCTTCACCTAAAAGGTTCCTGAGAGACCTCTTTCAAATGCTGCAAGATGATTCAAAGAGGCGTTACGAAGTTGTGAAAAAACTGTTCTCATATCGTTAGGGATATCAAATGATAAAAATCTTTCATACATAGAAATATTGTCTATTTCCCCTTGAACGCCAGCAGCGTATGCTGCCTTAATGTTTTCTGGAGTTGAAACGAATGATTGTGATATATCCACAGGTAAAGGAACTTGATAACGTTCAAATAGAGGTAACAACGCATTTATATGTCTCATTTCGGCTTCTTTTATTTGCGCAAATGTACGAATATATCCAAAAGATCCTAGAATATTGTCATATCTTGCTTGTGCCAAGTATTCGTCTTGAAGGGCATAAGTCAGCATTTGAGGTACGGACAATGTGGATGCACTTAACGCTCCTTTAGCACCGTAATTTTCAACTTGCCGATTAGTGTGTGTTACCTTTGAATGTTGAAAAAAAAACAAAAACCATACAGCGTGATTTTGTTCATCTGCTGCTGCACGCCGAAATCTATCTTTAATAGTAACATCATGTGCCTTATCTGCGATATCTAAATAAAAATCAACCGCTTCTTGTTCATCTTTAAAGGCAAATTCGATTCCTGCTCTATACTTATCTGGACATTCCTCACTGATTTTAAAAGTTGGCTGCCTGCCTGTTAGATTTCTATAAATTCTGCTGAACTCTTCAAGATGGCGCCTTTCATCTTTTTGTATCTCAAGTATTTTGTTTCTTTCATCCTGTGTAGGTGCTTGTTTGGCTAACTTTTCATAACAAGCAACAGCACTATACTCTGCATTAATTGCTTTCTGAATATCATTTACAAGTTGAGTGTCATTTGTTGTACGATCATAGTTATTATCATAAAGACCATAATGATTGAAGTTTTGATTTGAATACATGATTGTCCTCCTTCTGTTTAATTGTCAACGTATCTTATGTCTTATACATAGGTAGGTGTGCAAGATCAATTATCGGAGGAATAGTAAGTTAGAGAAATTGGAGGTTTCTTACTTTTGTTTTGGATTGAATCTGGAGCATATTATGAAGCCTACTGTGAAGTTCCGTGTTAATTTGTTGGTGGATACAGAAACCAGGCTCATCCACACAAGCATTCTTTAAATTTCCGATACTTTAAATAAAAATATCTCGGCCATTCAGCCAAGCTACTCTTCATCAAAATACGTATCCCACTCATAGTCCTGAATTTTATAAAATTCATTCACTGTCTATTCTTCATCGTTGTTCACTTAAGGTTGAAGGAAATATATTTAGACGAACTTTTTCCAACATCCTAATGGTTTAAAGAATTCAAATAGTGAATGCATCGTAACATCCCAATAATCTTGAGAAAACAAATAACGACCCGAATTCATCCAATGTGGTAATACGGTGAAATTTCCAATGCAGTGGGTGAGAGTAGCGAATTTTTTAAACTCATCTTTGATATGAACATTAGAAGTTAATTTTTTGATTGAAAGTCGTTATAAACGAATTCATTGGTTCTCCGCGGAGCAAATTATAACGGTCTAAATAAGCTTTGATTCTACAGTTGGATCACTTTCTGTCCCTCAAAGTAATTGATAAATATAAATCTCCACAATATCACCGCAAGAATAAGCAAGGTGACACATTGAATCGATAGTAATAGCAATTGCAACGCTATAGGTGTAGAGCCATTTGTTATTTGATCCACGATATTATGAACCGCGTGCCATAGGATGACCCATTGCAGGCTACCAGTGAGCGCTACGATTTCGGCTGCAACGAATCCAAATAAAAAGGCGAATAGGATTTGTGCCACTGTTAAGGTGATGCTTTTTCCGCTTAGTAGATTAGCAGAATGGCCGAGGCCGAATAATAGGGCAGAGCCCCACATGGCGATGCTCAGATTGATTCGTTTTAAATATTGGAACAGGATGCCCCGATAAATACCTTCTTCAAAAACACCGACACACACCATGAAGAAACAAAGTGCCATAAAGGAAGAAAGGGATAGATCTTTGTTTAATCCAGCGATAAACGGGATGGCCTCTATGAAAAAGATGGGAAATACCCACATACTGAGAGACCCTTTTCGAAATCCTATTTCTTTAAAGTGAAAGCGGCTTTTTTGAATGATCAATAGAAGAAAAAGACAGCCAGCCAGCATGGCACAGCCATTGATGATATAGATGTTCATTGGATTGGTTACTTCTTTAATGGATATGTAGACACCTGCACTCGTTGGGATGATTAAAGAAAACAGCAGTAAAAAAATGACTTTTCGAATGAGTGTAATGGGTTTCACTGATTGATTCCTCCTCTAATGTCAGAGTAGTGGAATCAATGAGGAGCTTCAAACAAATCTCCCTAACATGTAAATTTTTGACCCTAAGATGCACATTATGATGATGTTAGGTTCTTTCTTTGCTGTAACATCTCATTAATTTCCGCAGCGGTTGCTTGATCTTTTTTATACAATAGGAACTTGATCAAAAAGAATAAAGCCATAACGACAAGGAAATTCACAATGAACGAAAGGAGACTGATTTCACCGCTGATGATGATGATAGTTATCATTGTCATACACATCACAAGGACGATATATAAGGTTTGTTGAAAAAGAATCCGTTTATGGCTGTACATTTGTTTTGGGTACAACAAAAAGGTAAGTGCGCTTGAAAAAAAGGAACTGCAAATGATTGCTTGTAAAATATAGACGGTCATCGTTCCAAACGTGAAACAGTAAATCAACACCAGGGCTGTAAAGATCATACAAAATGTGATCAAAAGGTTTGTCATGTAACGTCTCATCTTGTTCACTTCCTCCGTAAACCAAGCTTCTCTTTTAATGTTTGAATATAAAAGCGTGAAATCATCACCTTTTCTTCATTTGTAAGCCTCGCTTCAAAACGCCCACTCGTTTTAGGGGAAATAGCGGCGATCTGATCAATATTAACAATCATTGATTTAGAAATCCGCACATAATCATGTGCTTCAAGCTGTTCTTCTAGTTCAAATAACTTTTCCTTTATGAGAAACTCCCCATTTGTTGTATACAAGAACGATCTTTTATCGACACTTTCTATATATAAAATGTCATGATAATAGACCTTTTCCACTCTTTCTTTCGCGGGGTCTTGTGCTAGGAAGAAAGGCGCTGATTGCTCCACTTGCTGGACAAGCTTTTCAATAGACGGGTTTAGCTCATAAATGTGAAAAGAAACATATTCTGATTGCGGTTTTTTAATGAAATGAATATCCGTTTTCATTTGTTTCTCCTCTGTCCATTAGGGTTTTATTCGTAATCTCTCTTCAAAATCGAATACATATACACATCATCGAATCCATTTTGACCAAGATCATACTCTCTTAATAAACCTTCTCTTACAAAATTAAAGCTCTCCAGTAATTGAACAGAGGACGTATTTGCTGGATCGATAATGGCTTCAATTCGATTCAGATTCATCTCCTGAAATCCATATCGTAACACCGCAGCAATCGCTTCCTTCATAATGCCTTTTCTAATTCATAGCCAATTTCCGTACGGCGGTGCTGTTTTTCTAGATTGAGAAAGCCGCAGCTGCCAATGATGGCTGGGTTTTCTTTTAAAGAAATGCCCCACCGGATGCCTGTTTGTTCTTTGAAGATATTGTCATACCACTTGATTTCTCCTTTTGTGTCTTCAAGTGATTCATGAGCAATGATTCCCATATAGCGGCACACGGTTTCATTTGATAAGTAGATGTGCATATCCTCAGCATCTGCGATCGTTGCTTGTTTTAAGATTAGTCTTTCGGTATGTATCGTTGGAAATGATGGTGGAAAGGTGATTTTGTTCATTCGTTTAGCCTCCATGCGATGTGTTTTGTTCTGAACATTCCTTTAATAAGTTTCTTCCATCATACCAAAAATTGAAATGTGTTCTATTGGTTTTCCTGTGTCTTTCGTTGGAGGCGTTGGTGTAAATAGAACGAATAACAAATCAACATCAACGCAACAAGGCTCGCTATACCGCCAATCCAGCTCAAATATGTGATCTTTGTATATTGGATGATCACGCCGCCCATTGACGATCCAAGCATCATGCCGATATTCATAATCGCTGTATTAAAGCTCAGCACGGTTTCTGATGCTTGGGGTTTAAGAGAGATTAGGTAAAACTGCTTCGCTGGGGTTGTCGTCCATGTAGCAATGCCCCATATGGCAAGCGTGATTAAGACACCGATAGCGGAGAATTGCGTAAAGAATAATGTAAAGAGAGCGAACATCTGGATCATGATGCTGATCGAGATGGTTCGGTTTGGCCCCCATTGATCAACGGCGAAGCCGCCAAATCGTGAGCCAATAAAAGCAGCTATTCCTAAAATGAGTAAGGCGATACTTGTCATTTCAAGAGAAAAGCCGGCGGTCTGTCGTAGTAATGGGGAGATATAAGCGAATACCATCGTGTAGCCTAAGATCCAAAAGGCGGTTGTGGCTAAGCCGCTGATCACCCTGCGGTCTTGAAGGATGTGTAATTGCTGCTTCAATGGCAGATGTGAATGTCCCTCCATGCGTGGCAGTAATTGATAAAGCAGTAATAAAAGACAAGCAGTACCTAGTGCAATGATGAGAAAAATATAGTGCCAATCCACATGCCCCGATAGAAATGTGCCAATAGGGACACCAAGTACAAGTGACACTGTAAACCCAGTAATGACCGTTGCCATCGCACTTCCCTTTTTTTCTGGAGGGGCGATCTGTGCTGCATAATTTGTGGCGACCACAATATATAAGCCGCCACTCATGGCCATGATGATCCGAGATAGCAGGAGCAGCACAAAGTGATGGCTAAAAAAGGCGACCACATTGCCTAAAATAAACACAAAAATAGCCGATAACAGAACCTTTTTTCGGTTCAATTTTGACGTTGCCATGACTAAAAAGAGAGCGCCTACTGCATAAAAGAGAGAGTAAACGGTGATAAGCTGCCCGGCAGAAGGAATGGAGATGTGTAAATCAGCAGCAATTATATCTAGAATACCTGACACGACGAATTCTGAAGTGCCTGTGACAAATGAACCGACAGCTAAAAGAATAATCAATAACTGGTGAGATGTGTTTTTCATTTTTGAACCCTTCCTTCATTTTGATACGTTGTATTCAGTTTAAATTCCGTGCTAACATAAGTAAAATTGATGTTTTTCATGAAGGAGATGAGTAAATACTCATGAGCTTTGTTCGTTTTGACATTATTGCGAAAGTGGTTGAGCTAGGAAGTTTTACAGCCACTGCTGAAGCATTAAATATGACGCAGTCCGCAGTGAGTCATGCTGTGGCAAGTTTAGAAGCGGAGTGGGGTGTTTCTTTATTCATTCGTGACAGAAAAAAAGGAATTATGCTGACGGACATTGGTCAAACGCTTCTCCCGCATATAAGAGAAGTGTTAAATAGAGTGGAGAAGATCCAGCAAGAAATTGCGTTAACGAAAAATATTGAAACGGGCTTGATTCGTATCGGGACATTTGCCAGTGCATCGGCTTGTTTATTACCGAAATTGCTTGTGAGCTATCAGAAAAAGCATCCGAAGATTGAATTCAAGTTTTATGAAGGGACGTATGAAGAAATATTGGAGTGGCTGGATTCTGGCATCATTGATGTTGGATTTGTTGTGAAAGGCAATGCGGATGATGCCTTTGATTTGCTGCCACTCATCAAAGATGAGATGGTGGTCGCCTATCACTCCAATCATCGATTTCAACAGCAGCCCATTGTAAAAATAACAGATTTAGCGGATGAAGCGTTTATTATGCCGACCGGTATGTATCAATCGCATGTAGAGGATATTTTTTCAGAGGCTCAAATCAAGCCAGCTACTTTATTTGAGGTGCATGATTGTACGACCATTGCCCGTATGGTCGGGGAAGGACTCGGTGTCACGATAGGCCCCGAGCTATTTTTGAAAACGCAGCAGCATGTGCAGATTAGTCAGCTGAATGTGTCGCATCATCGTGAGGTGGCGCTCGCCTGTCCATCTCTCTCTCATGCTTCTCCTGCGGTGAAAGAGTTTTTCCATGTAGCCGATGCGGTTTTTGCATAGGAGAGGAATTCAGAGAAGGGTGTATAAAGAACTAGATGCGATTTTCCAATTTCGTGTAATAAGACGAATGAAGCGGACATTTTTTTGAAAATTGTTCGCTTTTCGTATTGTGTTTTAAAAATGAAGTTGGTACAATAGACACAGAAATCAAATAGATAGAAGTCGTATAATCGCGGGGATATGGCCCGCAAGTTTCTACCAAGCTACCGTAAATGGCTTGACTACGTCAATTCACACTCGTTTGATATAAATCATGCATTGTTCTTGTTTGATGTCACGGTCTGAATTCACAATTGTAGTCAAGCGTCCCAAACTGTTGGGGCGTTTTTTATTTGACTTGTGAATGGGACAGACTAAAGCAAAAGGACATGAAGGGAGTCAGTTGGCTTTGAAACAGTTTTTTCAGTTTGATGAGTTAGGAACGAATTATCGCAGAGAGATCATCGGCGGTTTAACGACATTTTTGTCGATGGCTTACATCTTGTTTGTCAATCCGGTCACACTTGCTTTAGTGGCAGTACCGGATTTTCCAGATAAATTACGAATTGACCAGGGGGCTGTCTTTACAGCTACGGCATTAGCCTCTGCCGCAGGGTGTATCCTGATGGGATTGATCGCCAGGTATCCGATCGCGATTGCACCGGGTATGGGATTGAATGCCTTCTTCGCCTTCTCGGTTGTTCTTGGCATGGGCATCACATGGGAAGCAGCACTTTCTGGTGTGTTTGTTTCAGGATTGATCTTTGTTGCCCTTTCTTTAACAGGTTTCCGTGAAAAAATCATCAATGCCATTCCGGCTGAGCTGAAGCTGGCGGTTGGTGCGGGTATTGGTTTGTTCATTACGTTTGTCGGTCTGCAGGGCTCTGGCATTATCGCCAATAATGATAATACACTCGTTTCGATTGGAAACATTCATAGTGGTCCTGTTCTGTTGACGGTGTTTGGTATCGTAGTGACCGTTATTTTAATGGTTCTTCGAGTGAATGCAGGTGTCTTCATTGGGATGCTTGTGACCGCTATTGCAGGGATGCTTGTTGGTCTTGTACCAGTGCCGACGCAAATTGTGGGAAGTATTCCAAGTTTGTCTCCAACCTTTGGGCAAGCCTTGATTCATTTGCCAGACATTTTCTCGGTTCAAATGCTTGTCGTGATTTTAACGTTCTTATTCGTTGGGTTCTTTGATACAGCGGGTACGCTTGTGGCTGTTGCAACCCAAGCTGGTTTAATGAAAAATAATGAGCTGCCGCGTGCAGGAAGAGCACTTCTGGCGGATTCTTCTTCTATTGTTGTAGGTTCTGTCCTTGGAACATCGACGACAACGTCTTATGTTGAATCCAGCTCAGGTGTTGCTGCTGGTGCTCGTTCTGGATTTGCAGCGGTCGTGACAGGTATTTTTTTCTTGCTTGCGATGTTCTTCTCGCCGCTTTTATCAATCGTTACACCGAATGTGACAGCACCTGCTTTAATCATTGTCGGTGCATTGATGGTAGCTCCGCTAGCGAAAATTGCCTGGGATCGTTTTGAAATTGCTGTACCAGCCTTCTTAACGATGATTATGATGCCACTCACATACAGCATTGCGACAGGAATTGCGATTGGTTTCATTTTCTACCCGATTACAATGATCTTTAAAGGAAAAGCAAAAGAAGTGCATCCAATTATGTACGGATTGTTTGTCATCTTTATTCTTTACTTTGCGTTCTTAAATCATTAATTGTTCGCCTAAAACAGCAGCTCATGGAAGCTGCTGTTTTTTTGTTTTGTCTTATTTTCTTGCCATTTTAAAACCTCTGCTGCCTTTTATCCGTCTATTCATATGAAAGTCAAGGCGTCTTGACTGAACAGAGAGACTCCGCTACTTTAAGAGGAGTTATCCGAACAGGTCATTCGTATGAGCCTGTAAGGATTGTGCTGGATAGGAGTTGATATGAGATGTTAGAGAAAGATCAAGAGCAAAGTACATCAGAATTAAAAAATGAAGAGCCATCAATAGATCAAGAAACAAGACAATCCCGCCTCAGCAGAAGCGCGGCAAAACGTGGAAGAACTTCAAAGGCAGCAGCGGATGATGAGCGTTCTTTCATTCAGCGTATGCTGCAAGGCGTAGGCGGCGCGTTTAAGCGCTATGGCTCATATGGACTGGCGATGTTGAAATCACCGAGTCGAGCAATCAATCAAGCGGAAACGCTGCGCATGAAGTACGCCTGGATTTCAATTGTGTTATTCAGCGTGTGTTTTGCTTTAGGTAACTATGTTCAATTAAAGGCGTCAAAGACCCGTTTATTAGGCTTTGGTATTCATTATTCTTTTGGCGACGCCTTTTTGAGGGTAGCTGTCTTTACACTCATCCTGTTGACATTGATGATGCTCACGGTTTGGGTGCTTGGGAAGTACATGCTGAAAGGGAACATATCGCTGAAAGAAGTGATCATGAAATTTGGGGCAGCGCTTGTGCCAGTGCTTCTTTTATCCATCCTTTGGCTTGTATTTGCCATGCTGAATATTCCATATGTGACCGTCATGTTATCTGTAATGATGTTTTTTGGTCTCCAGTTAATAGCTGTAGTGCTCTTTCGTTCCATTCAATCGGAGCATGAAGCCGTACGTGGAGATTTGATGTATGCTGGCTGGGCATTTTTATTGGTTGAGCTGATCATCATTGCACTGCTGTGGAGCATTGTTGGGGAGTATTTGATTCCATCACTTGTTCCTGTCCGGTTTGGATAAAATATTTGTGAAAACCTCCTTTTTTCGAAAAGGAGGTTTTCATGTTGAGAAGAGGAAAAAACGGGTAAACTCTTGGTAACAAAGGCCACCCTTGTTGTCGAAAGATATATGTGTTTTTATCGCGCAAATTTGATTGTATCAAGGTTTGTTCTCTAGTAGAATATGGGGTGCTTTATTTGATTTTTAGTGCAGGGGGTTCAAATCGTGCTTCAACAACTTTTATCCAATGCGTTCACCATGGTTTTGATCATTTTAGTCATTAATATTGTCTATGTCTCTTTCTCCACCATGCGATTGATTTTAACAATGAAAGGCAGACGGTACGCAGCAGCTTTTGCTGGTACGGTTGAGATGCTCATTTATGTGATTGGGTTAAGCATTGTGCTAGATAACTTAGACCAAGTACAAAATGTTCTTGCGTATGCACTAGGTTATGGGATTGGGATCATTGTCGGGATGAAAATTGAAGAGAAGCTGGCACTTGGCTACATTACTGTGAACGTGATTACAAAAGAATTGGATCTTGATCTCCCAAGACAACTGAGGGAAAAAGGATATGGTGTCACAACCTGGGCAGCAGGCGGTCTTGAAGGAGACCGGTCAGCAATGCAAATTTTAACACCGAGAAAATATGAACTGCAATTATATGAAACGATTAAAACGCTTGATTCAAAGGCGTTTATCATCTCATATGAGCCCAAATCGATTCACGGCGGCTTCTGGGTGAAGGCTGTGAAGAAAAGGAGAATTAAAGAATGACCGCAAAACCAAAGAAGAAGAAATTCTACGTGGAAGACAACATGACAATCGACCAAGTGTTGGCCCAAATGGCAGAGGAAGGCTATTCGCCTGTCCGTCGAATGGAGGAGCCGATCTTTCAGGAAAAGAAGGAAAATGGGTCGATTCAGATCATTCCGATTGGGAAAAAAATCGTATTTGAAGGAAAAATAGTCTAAACACGAACATTAAAACGACGACTTCATAGATTGTTCGATAAATCCGTTGACATCATGAACATCCGTTGTTAAGATAAACATGAAATCAAAACACGAGCCTCATATAATCTTGGGAATATGGCCCATAAGTTTCTACCCAGTTACCGTAAATGACTGGACTATGCAGGATAGTGAACAAAACTGACATGGCGTTTCAAAAGCGAACAGCGCTTACCATGGCCCGGTTTGTGTTGCTTCCTAACAATGCAATGCAAATCGGGCCTTTTTGTTCGGCGTTTGACAAGCTGCTTAGGTTTGGGGAGCGTGTCAAACGATACAAAATCGAATATCAGCTTAAAGGTGGGGACAAAATGAAGCCGCTTGTAGGTGTCATCATGGGAAGTACATCTGATTGGGAAACAATGAAAAATGCGTGCGATATCTTAGAGGAATTAGACATTCCGTATGAAAAACAGGTTGTATCCGCACATCGGACACCTGATTTGATGTTTGAATATGCGACTGAAGCAAGGAGTAAAGGACTAAAGGTCATTATTGCCGGTGCTGGAGGCGCAGCACATTTACCGGGGATGGTCGCAGCGAAAACGACACTGCCGGTCATTGGTGTGCCCGTACAATCAAAAGCACTAAATGGGCTGGATTCGTTATTATCCATCGTTCAAATGCCAGGCGGTGTGCCAGTTGCCACAGTGGCTATTGGCAAAGCCGGTGCAACAAATGCAGGCCTGCTAGCCGCACAAATGATCTCAGCATTTGATGAAACGATTGCAGCTCGTCTTGAAGAAAGAAGAGAACAAACAAAACAGACTGTACTAGAAAGCAGTGATCAGCTTGGCTAAGCAGACCATTTTTCCGAACGCAACTATCGGTATTATCGGCGGAGGACAGCTTGGCAGATACATGGCCGTCAGCGCAAAGCAAATGGGGTACCGGGCAGCTGCCTTAGACCCTGTCACTCAATCTCCTTGTGGACAGGTTGCTGATACTGAAATCACAGCCGCATATAGTGACCTTGAAGCGATTCGACAGCTAGCGGAAATCAGCGATGTGGTGACATATGAGTTTGAAAATATTGATTATGATGCACTTAATCAGTTGAAGGAAGAGGCGTATTTACCGCAAGGAAGCGAACTTCTTCTGTTAACTCAAAACCGTGAAACTGAGAAAAAAGGAATTGTAGACGCAGACTGTGAAGTAGCGCCTTATCGCATTGTTCATGATGAAAAGGAGCTAGAAAACGCAGCGGATGTGCTTGGATTGCCTGCCGTACTGAAAACATGCAGGGGCGGTTACGATGGAAAAGGACAGTACGTGATCAAAGAGAAAGGGCAGCTTCATGAAGCTGCTGCACTCCTCACTCACGGAACTTGTATTTTAGAAAGCTGGGTCCCATTTCAAATGGAGCTCTCAGTCATCGTCGCGCGGTCTGTTCATGGAGAAATTGCGGTATTCCCAGTCGCTGAGAACATTCATAAGCACAATATTTTATTCCAAAGCATTGTGCCTGCAAGGGTAGATGACCGCATTGAGGAAAAGGCGAAAGAGCTGGCAACGACACTGGCTGAAAAGCTAGGGTTAGTCGGTACACTTGCTGTAGAACTGTTCCTGACAAACGAAGGAAAGCTGCTCGTCAATGAACTGGCACCTCGCCCGCATAATTCTGGTCACTATACACTCGATTTATGTGAGACGAGTCAGTTTGAACAGCACGTTCGCGCGATATGTGGTTTGCCGCTTGGCGGTACAGCCCTTTTATCAGAGGGCATGATGGTGAACTTATTAGGCGATGAAGTGGACATTCCAAAAGAGCACCCTGAGCTTTTAAAGGAATCAAAGCTTTATCTATATGGTAAGCATGAAGTGAAAGCCGGCCGCAAAATGGGGCATATGACGTTTATGAAAAAGCTCGATGATGAATGGATGACAAACATCACAAAGATATGGACTGAAAGAGATGGAGGAAACGGGAAATGATCGAACGTTACGCACGACCAGAAATGTCAGCAATCTGGACAGAGGAAAACAAATTTAATGCATGGCTTGAAGTAGAAATTCTTGCTTGTGAAGCTTGGGCAGAACTTGGCATCATTCCGAAAGAAGACGTCGTGACAATGCGCAAGAATGCCAGCTTTGATATTGGACGTATTTTAGAGATTGAACAAGACACGCGCCACGACGTGGTTGCCTTTACGCGTGCTGTATCTGAATCTCTAGGAGAAGAAAGAAAGTGGGTTCATTACGGGTTAACCTCTACAGACGTAGTGGATACGGCGCTTTCATATCTATTAAAACAGGCGAACGATATCTTGCTCAAGGACATTGAGAGATTTGTTGACATACTAAAAGAAAAAGCAAAAGAGCACAAATATACCGTCATGATGGGCCGTACACATGGTGTACACGCTGAACCGACAACATTTGGTCTGAAGCTTGCTCTTTGGTACGAAGAAATGAAGCGTAACTTAGAACGTTTTAAACAAGCAAAAGCTGGCATCGAATTCGGCAAAATCTCTGGTGCTGTTGGCACATATGCGAACATCGACCCGTTTGTTGAGCAATATGTATGTGAGAAACTTGGCATCAAAGCTGCACCAATTTCTACCCAAACCTTGCAGCGTGATCGTCATGCAGATTACATGGCAACTCTTGCTTTAGTCGCTACAAGCATTGAGAAATTTGCTGTTGAAATTCGTGGTCTCCAAAAGAGTGAAACACGCGAAGTAGAAGAGTTCTTCGCAAAGGGACAAAAAGGATCATCGGCTATGCCGCATAAACGGAACCCAATCGGCTCTGAAAACATGACGGGGATTGCCCGCGTCATCCGTGGTTATATGCTGACAGCTTATGAAAATGTACCGCTTTGGCATGAGCGTGATATTTCTCATTCATCTGCTGAGCGCATCATTTTACCAGATGCAACGATTGCACTGAACTATATGCTGAATCGTTTCTCAAACATCGTGAAAAACTTGACGGTCTTCCCTGAGAACATGAAACGTAACATGGACCGCACACTTGGCTTGATTTACTCACAGCGCGTTCTTCTTGCGTTAATCGATACAGGCATGGCACGTGAAGAAGCGTATGACACCGTTCAGCCAAAGGCAATGGAAGCTTGGGAAAAGCAAGTGCATTTCCGTTCATTAGTAGAAGCGGAAGAAAAAATCACATCACGCTTAACACCTGAACAAATTGCGGATTGCTTCGATTACAACTATCACTTGAAAAATGTCGATATGATTTTCGAACGTCTAGGTCTTGCATAAGAAATGGGCCGCCTGCTCGGCAGGCGCCCAATCCTGAAAATTGCAACATTCAAATTAGGAGGCCAACCTGAATGACTGTGAAACAAGAACTTCTCTACGAAGGCAAAGCGAAAAAAATCTATCAGACCGATGACGAGCATATTTTATATGTCGAATATAAAGATTCAGCCACAGCATTTAACGGCGAAAAGAAAGCTGAAATTGAAGGCAAAGGCAGACTGAACAACGAAATTTCAAGCTTAATCTTTCAAATGCTGCATGAGAAAGGGATCAACAATCACTTTGTAAAACGCCTCTCTGAAACAGAACAGCTCATTCAAAAGGTGCAGATTGTACCACTTGAAGTGGTTGTACGAAACGTTGTGGCAGGCAGTATGTCAAAGCGCCTCGGAATTCCAGAGGGAACGCAACTGGACACACCTTTGATCGAGTTTTACTACAAGGATGATGCACTCGGTGATCCGCTCATTACAGAAGATCATATTCGCATTTTACATGCAGCGACACCTGAGCAGGTGGAGGAAATGAAACAGATCACAAGACAAGTGAATGAAGAGTTAAAGCAAATCTTCTCAGATTGCCATGTGAATTTAATTGATTTCAAGCTTGAATTCGGAATAGATCACGAGAATCGTATTTTGCTAGCTGATGAGATTTCACCTGATACGTGCAGGCTTTGGGACAAAGACACAAACGAAAAGCTTGATAAAGACGTGTTCAGACGAAACCTGGGCGGCTTAACGAATGCATACGAAGAAATTTTCAAAAGACTTGGAGGCCATAAACATGTATAAAGTGAAAATTTTTGTCAGCTTAAAAGAGAGCGTTCTTGATCCACAAGGAAGTGCCGTGCAGCACGCTTTGCACAGCATGTCTTATCAGGAAGTAAAGGATGTCCGTATCGGGAAATACATGGAGCTTGTCATTGAAAAATCAGATCGTGATTTAGACACAGTCGTAAAAGAAATGTGTGAAAAATTACTTGCCAACACGGTGATTGAAGATTACCGCTATGAGGTGGAGGAGGTTGTCGCACAGTGAAGTTTGCAGTGATCGTCTTGCCTGGCTCTAACTGTGATATCGATATGTACCATGCGATTCAAGATGAGTTAGGTGAACAAGTTGAATATGTATGGCACGACGAAACGAGTCTTGACCGATTTGACGGTGTACTCGTACCAGGCGGTTTCTCTTATGGGGATTACTTAAGATGTGGTGCGATTGCTCGCTTCTCAAACATCATGCCGGCGGTGAAAAAAGCAGCTGCGGAAGGAAAGCCTGTTCTTGGTGTTTGTAACGGGTTCCAAATTCTTCAGGAGCTTGGCATTCTTCCAGGTGCGATGAGACGAAATAAAGACTTGAAATTTATCTGTCGTCCAGTTGAACTCATTATAGAGAACAACGAAACGCAATTTACAAGCGGCTATCAAAAAGGCGAATCCATTACGATTCCTGTAGCACACGGTGAAGGCAACTTCTACTGTGATGAAGACACTTTAGCGAAGCTCACTGAACGAGGCCAAATCGCTTTCACTTACGGAGACGATATTAACGGCAGTGTCAATCGAATTGCAGGTGTAACGAATGAAGAGGGCAATGTACTCGGCATGATGCCGCACCCTGAGCGCGCAGTTGATTCATTACTAGGCAGCGCAGACGGACTTAAATTGTTTCAATCTATCGTGAAAAATTGGAGGGACACTCATGTCACTACTGCTTGAACCAAGTCACAAGCAAATTAAAGAAGAGAAATTGTATCAGCAAATGGGATTGAGTGATGAAGAATTCGCTTTAATCGAATCCATTATTGGCAGGCTGCCAAACTACACAGAAACGGGTATTTTTTCTGTGATGTGGTCAGAGCATTGCAGTTATAAAAACTCGAAGCCTGTTTTAAGCAAATTCCCGACAAAAGGAGAGCATGTTCTTCAAGGCCCTGGGGAAGGCGCTGGAATCGTTGATATTGGAGACAACCAAGCGGTTGTATTTAAAATCGAATCACATAACCATCCATCTGCGATTGAACCGTATCAAGGAGCGGCAACAGGTGTCGGCGGGATTATCCGTGATGTATTCTCTATGGGTGCGCGTCCAATTGCTGTATTAAACTCTCTTCGTTTTGGTGAACTGACTTCACCGCGCGTGAAGTACTTGTTTGAAGAAGTAGTGGCAGGGATCGCAGGCTATGGAAACTGTATCGGTATTCCAACAGTCGGCGGAGAGGTTCATTTTGATCAAAGCTATGAAGGCAACCCGCTCGTTAACGCCATGTGCGTTGGGTTAATCAATCATGAGGACATCAAAAAAGGCCAGGCCAAAGGTGTTGGCAATACGGTCATGTACGTTGGTGCCAAAACGGGACGTGACGGGATTCACGGTGCAACATTTGCCTCTGAAGAATTTTCTGATGGATCAGAAGAAAAACGTTCAGCTGTTCAAGTGGGCGATCCGTTCATGGAAAAGCTATTGCTTGAAGCGTGCCTTGAAGTCATCAAAAACGATGCGCTCGTTGGTATTCAAGATATGGGAGCAGCTGGCTTAACAAGCTCAAGTGCGGAAATGGCCAGTAAAGCAGGTTCGGGTATCGAGATGAACCTAGACCTCATTCCGCAGCGTGAAACAGGCATGACGGCATATGAAATGATGCTGTCTGAATCTCAAGAGAGAATGCTTTTGGTCATTGAAAAAGGCCGCGAACAAGAAATCATTGATATCTTCGAAAAATACGATCTTGAAGCTGTATCAGTCGGTCATGTGACAGATGATAAAATGCTTCGTTTACTCCATCAAGGTGAAGTGGTTTGTGAACTTCCTGTTGATGCACTTGCAGAGGAAGCACCGGTTTATCACAAGCCGTCAAGTGAGCCTGCTTACTATCGTGAGTTCTTAGAAACAAAAGTCGAAGCACCTGACATCACAGATGCAGCAGATACGTTAAAGCAGCTCCTTCAGCAGCCAACGATTGCAAGTAAAGAATGGGTTTACGATCAATACGACTACATGGTACGAACAAATACAGTCGTTGCACCGGGCTCTGATGCGGGCGTTTTAAGAATCCGTGGAACGAAAAAAGCCCTAGCGATGACAACAGATTGTAACGCACGCTATCTCTACCTTGATCCAGAGGTCGGCGGGAAAATCGCAGTCGCAGAAGCAGCACGTAACATTGTCTGCTCAGGCGCTCGTCCTCTTGCAGTAACAGATAACCTGAACTTCGGTAACCCGGAGAAACCAGAAATTTTTTGGCAAATTGAAAAGTCTGCTGACGGAATTAGCGAAGCATGCCGTACGCTAAGCACACCGGTGATCGGTGGTAACGTCTCTTTATATAACGAATCAAATGGAACAGCGATTTACCCAACACCTGTCATTGGGATGGTTGGTTTGGTTGAAGATACAGCTCATATTACGACTCAATCGTTCCAGCAGGCAGGCGACGTGATTTTCGTCATTGGTGAGACGAAGGAAGAATTTGCAGGCAGTGAGCTTCAAAAGATGACAGAAGGCCGTATCTACGGAAAAGCACCTGAAATTGATTTGGATGTCGAGCTCACGCGTCAGGAAGCCCTTCTAGCGGCGATTCAAAACGGACTTGTTCAATCGGCGCATGATGTATCTGAAGGCGGACTTGGTGTGGCACTTGCTGAGAGTACGTTTGGAACAGACGGCCTTGGTGCTGATATCCAAATCGATTTAAACAGCGAAGCCTCATTATTCAGTGAGACGCAGTCACGTTTTGTTGTGACAGTTAAGCCAGAGCACCGCGAAGCGTTTGCTGCGGCTGTGAAGGATGCAAAAGAAGTCGGAACGGTCACAAATGATGGTGTATTTACGGTCAAAAATCAAGAAGGACAACAATGGATTCATGCAGCAGTCAACGAGCTTGAATGCGCATGGAAAGGAGCGATCCCATGCTTGCTGAAATCAGAGGCTTAAACGAAGAGTGTGGTGTCTTTGGGGTTTGGGGACACGAAGAAGCCCCTCAAATCACATATTACGGATTGCATAGCCTTCAGCACCGAGGACAGGAAGGTGCAGGAATCATTGCAACAGATGGTGAAAACCTGACGTCACACAAAGGCCTTGGACTGATTACGGAAGTCTTTCAAAACGGTGAGCTAAAGGATTTAAAGGGAAGAGGAGCGATCGGACACGTTCGGTATGCGACAGCAGGCGGAGGCGGCTTTGAAAATGTGCAGCCCCTCTTCTTTCGCTCGCAAAATAACGGCAGTCTTGCCCTTGCTCATAACGGGAACTTAGTGAATGCAACGCAATTAAAGCAGCAGCTTGAGAATCAAGGGAGTATTTTCCAGACATCCTCTGATACAGAGGTGCTGGCTCACTTAATTAAGCGCAGCGGGTATGTTGAATTGAAGGAACAGATCAAAAACGCCCTGTCTATGCTTAAAGGAGCCTATGCTTTCTTAATTATGACAGAAACAGAAATGATTGTGGCGCTTGATCCGAACGGCTTACGTCCACTTTCACTTGGTATGCTTGGGGACGCTTATGTTGTCGCTTCTGAAACATGTGCATTTGATGTCGTTGGCGCAACATATTTACGAGATGTGGAGCCTGGCGAAATGCTGATCATTAATGATGAAGGATTAAAATCTGAGCGCTTCTCTATGAACATTAACCGCAGCATGTGCAGCATGGAATATATTTATTTCTCAAGACCTGACAGCAACATCAATGGCATCAACGTGCATAGTGCGAGAAAGAATCTTGGCAAGAAGCTTGCAGAAGAAGCCCATGTGGAAGCAGATGTTGTCACAGGGGTACCAGATTCTAGTATTTCTGCAGCGATTGGATATGCCGAAGCAACAGGCATTCCGTATGAGCTTGGTTTAATTAAAAACCGATATGTCGGCCGGACATTTATTCAGCCGTCTCAAGCATTGCGTGAGCAGGGCGTGCGTATGAAGCTGTCTGCTGTGCGCGGGGTGGTCGAAGGAAAGCGTGTTGTCATGGTGGATGATTCGATCGTACGTGGAACAACGAGCCGCCGAATTGTCACGATGCTAAGAGAAGCGGGTGCAACGGAAGTGCATGTCCGCATTAGTTCACCGCCAATCGCTCATCCGTGTTTTTATGGAATTGATACGTCCACACACGAAGAGCTGATTGCTTCTTCTCATTCAGTTGAAGAAATTAGACAGGAAATCGGTGCAGACTCCATTGCATTTTTATCTGTAGACGGTTTAATGGACGGGATTGGCAGAACGTATGATGATCCGCAGCGTGGTCAGTGTTTAGCATGTTTTACTGGAAAATATCCGACTGAAATTTATGAAGATACTGTCCTTCCGCATGTGAAGGAAACAGTCCTGACGAAATAATCGAATAATGGAGCAGCAGTCAAGATGATTTGATATGCTGCTCTTTCATTCTGCCGAAAATACATGGAAGAAAGCAGATAAAAGGAGTGAATGGGATGTCAGAAGCATATAAAAACGCCGGTGTCGACATCGAAGCAGGATACGAAGCCGTCAAACGAATGAAAACACACGTAGAACGCACAAAACGAGCAGGCGTCATGGGTGCTCTAGGCGGATTTGGCGGTATGTTTGATCTATCTGAGCTGCCATACAAAAAGCCCGTTCTTGTCTCAGGAACAGATGGTGTCGGAACGAAATTAAAGCTTGCCTTTTTAATGGATAAACACGATACGATCGGCGTAGATGCCGTGGCGATGTGTGTCAACGATGTGCTTGCACAAGGGGCAGAGCCGCTCTTTTTCTTAGATTATTTAGCTGTCGGAAAAGCAGATCCATTGAAAATTGAATCCATTGTTAAAGGGGTGGCTGACGGCTGCGAGCAATCTGGTTCGGCGCTTGTCGGCGGAGAGACAGCAGAAATGCCAGGTCTTTACACAGAAGAAGAATATGATATTGCTGGTTTTTCAGTAGGCGTCGTTGAAAAGGATGAAATCGTGACAGGAAACGGTATGAAAGAGGGGCATTTGCTCATTGGACTCAGCTCAAGTGGAATTCATAGCAATGGCTACTCTCTCGTTCGCAAAGTATTGCTGGAAGACGCTGGTCTTGATCTTCATCAAACGTATGAACCTTTTACAAGACCGCTTGGAGAAGAGCTGCTTGAACCGACGAAAATTTATGTAAAGCCTGTTCTCAAACAAGTGAAAGCCGGTAAAATTGACGGGATGGCACATGTGACAGGCGGCGGCTTTATTGAGAATTTACCACGTATGCTGCCTGAAGGGCTTGGCGTTGAAATTGATAACGGCTCATGGCCAGTACCGCCTATTTTCTCCTTCATTCAAGAAAAAGGACTGTTGAAGTCAGAAGAGATGTTTAATGTGTTTAATATGGGCATTGGCTTTGTCTTAGCTGTAAAAGAGGATCATTTAGTTGATGTGATCAGCGGGCTTGAACAAGACGGAGAAAAAGCATTTCTCATTGGGCGTGTTCAAAAAGGAGAAGGTGTCACATTCGGCGGTGGAAGCCTCTCATGAAGAAGTTTGCGATCTTCGCCTCTGGAAGCGGGACGAATTTTCAAGCCATTATGGATACGTTAAAAGAAGAAGAGTGGCAGGCAGAGGCCGCCATTGTGATTTGTGATAAACCGGGTGCGAAGGTGCTGGAGCGTGCTGAGAAAGAGGGCATCCCCTCCTTTGCTTTTACGCCGAAGGCTTTTCCAAGCAAAGCCGCTTTTGAACAAACCATTATTGAACAGCTTACGCTTCATGAAGTGGAATGGATTTTCCTCGCTGGGTATATGAGACTGATCGGTCCGACATTACTTGAAGCATACAGAGGGAAAATCGTGAATATCCATCCATCTTTACTGCCAGCATTCCCAGGGCTTGATGCCATTGGACAAGCCTATCAAGCAGGAGTCAAAGTGGCAGGCATCACCGTCCATTATGTTGACGAAGGCATGGATACGGGCCCGATTATTGACCAAGCAGCGATCCATATAGAACAAGGCGAAGACCTTGAATCAATTGAAAAAAGAATGCATGAACTAGAACACACACTATATCCAAAAGTGATCAAATCACTTTTAGAATTATCTTAATGAGGTGACAAAGGCATGACGATCAAACGCGCATTAATCAGTGTTTCCGATAAAACGAATCTTGTACCTTTTGTGAAAGCATTAACAGAACTGGGTGTTGAAGTCATTTCAACTGGAGGTACACATAAGCTTCTTCAAGAGAACGGCATTGATGTCATTGGGATTTCTGAAGTGACTGGATTCCCAGAAATCATGGACGGACGACTCAAAACACTTCACCCGAATATTCATGGTGGACTTTTAGCAGTGAGAGAAAACGATGAGCATATGGCACAGATTGAAAAGCATGGCATTCAGCCGATTGATCTTGTTGTCGTGAACCTCTATCCATTCAAAGAGACGATCTCAAAAGACGATGTGACATATGAAGAAGCGATTGAAAACATTGATATTGGCGGACCGGGAATGCTTCGTGCAGCATCAAAAAACCACCAAGACGTCACAGTGATTGTCGATCCTCGTGACTATGATACAGTCATCCAGCAAATCAAAGAAGGCGGCGTGTCACTCGAGAAAAAACGTGAGCTCGCTGCAAAGGTATTCCGTCATACGGCTGCTTACGATGCTCTGATTGCGGATTACTTAACAAACTTTGTGGGCGAAACAGAGCCAGAACAGTTCACTGTCACGTTTGAGAAAAAACAATCCCTTCGTTATGGAGAAAACCCTCACCAAGCGGCGACTTTCTATGAAAATGCTCTTCCAGCCAAAGGTTCTTTGGCTACTGCAAAGCAATTACATGGAAAAGAACTTTCCTACAACAATATCAAAGATGCAGATGCCGCTCTTCAAATTGTACGTGAATTCACGGAGCCAGCAGCTGTCGCTGTGAAGCATATGAACCCGTGCGGCGTTGGTACAGGAGAAACAATTGCAGAAGCATTTGACCGAGCATTCAAAGCAGATGAAACGTCTATTTTTGGCGGTATTGTGGCACTTAACCGTGAAGTAGACAAACAAACGGCTGAGGTGCTGCATACGATTTTCTTAGAAATTGTCATCGCCCCATCGTTCAGCCAAGAAGCGCTTGACGTGTTAACAGCGAAAAAGAACCTTCGTCTATTAACATTAGATGTAGAAGCGAATCTCGGGAAAAAGGAAAAACAGCTGACAAGTGTCCATGGCGGACTGCTTGTTCAGGATATTGACACGTACGGCTTAGAGGAAGCAACCATCTCTATTCCAACGAAAAGAGAACCAACAGAAGACGAATGGAAAGACTTAAAGCTTGCTTGGAAAGTCGTCAAGCATGTGAAATCAAATGCTATTGTCCTTGCGAAAGATCAAATGACAGCAGGAATCGGTGCTGGTCAAATGAACCGCGTGGGCTCAGCGAACATTGCCATTGAGCAAGCTGGTGAAAAGGCAAAAGGAAGCGCACTAGGCTCTGATGCATTCTTCCCAATGGGCGATACAGTGGAAGCTGCTGCAAAGGCAGGCGTCACAGCGATCATTCAGCCAGGCGGATCTATTCGTGATGAAGAATCGATTCAAAAAGCAGATGAATACGGCATCGCCATGGTCTTCACTGGCGTTAGACATTTCAAACATTAAGGGGATGACAGTGTGAACGTATTAATTATCGGCAGAGGCGGAAGAGAGCATACCATCGCATGGAAAGTGAATCAAAGTGAACTTGTCAGCCAAGTATTTGTCGCACCCGGCAATGATGGAATGACAGATGCTGCGAAGCTTGTACCAATCGACGAAGGCGATCATGAGTCATTAATTCGTTTTGCAAAAGAAAACGAAATCGGCTTAACCATTGTCGGTCCAGAGGTTCCTTTAATCGCAGGTGTCGTTGATGCATTTGAAGAAGCAGGTCTAAAAGTATTTGGACCGAATGCAAAAGCTGCGGTCATTGAAGGCTCAAAGGAATTTGCAAAAGACTTAATGAAGAACTACGATATCCCAACAGCCGCTTACGCCGCCTTTACCTCGTTTGAAGAAGCAAAGGCATATGTGGAAGAAAAGGGTGCGCCGATAGTTATTAAAGCAGACGGGCTTGCCGCAGGAAAAGGCGTCACAGTGGCCATGACGCTTGAAGAGGCGGTCGATTGTCTGCATGATTTCTTAGAGGATGAAAAGTTTGGCGATGCAAGTGCATCTGTCGTCATCGAAGAATTTTTAACAGGCGAAGAATTTTCACTCATGGCCTTTGTCAACGGAGAAAAGGTGTACCCGATGGTGATTGCGCAGGATCACAAACGGGCCTTTGAAGATGACAAAGGGCCGAATACCGGCGGGATGGGCGCTTATTCACCAGTTCCGCAAATTTCAGATGAAGTCGTCCAAAAAGCGGTGGAAGATGTCGTCAAACCGGCAGCTCGCGCGATGGTGCAGGAAGGGCGTCCATTTACAGGCATTTTATATGCAGGTTTAATGCTGACACCAGAAGGCTCAAAGGTGATTGAATTCAATGCACGCTTTGGCGATCCTGAAACGCAGGTTGTCCTCCCTCGTCTTGAATCAGATCTAGTTCAAGTCTTTCTCGACATTCTAGACGGAAAAGATGTGGACTTACAGTGGAAAGACACTGCCGCTGTCAGTGTAGTTCTTGCTTCAGAAGGATACCCAGAGGACTATGCAAAAGGCACGCCAATTGGTGCCTTGCAAACGACTGTGTCTGATGTCGTGACCTTCCATGCAGGAACAAAAAAAGAAAACGAGCAATTCGTCACAAATGGCGGCCGTGTAGCGAATGTCACTGCATTTGATGACACGTTTGAAGCGGCAAGATCAAGAGTATATGAAGCCGTTGAAGAAATCATTCAACCAGGGCTATTTTATCGCCGTGACATTGGCGCCCGTGCGTTGAAGGCTGCGGGGAAAACTAAGCACTGAATTTCAGATAGTACAGATGGTAGATAGTTAACGAATCTTTTGATTCATAGAATGATATGATAATAACAGAAAAAAATGTTGAAATATATATATATTGTGATAATATGGTTTTAGGTCCAATAAATAGGGGGTGAATACTATGAAATTATTAATTATGCTAACTGGAACTTTCGGTATTTCATCAGGTACCGCTGGTGCGATTTATGTAGCTTTAAATCAGGCTTTTAAAAGCGGAGCGTTATCAGTTGGAAGAGTTATGCTTTTAATGGCTGGCACAGGGGTTGGTGCACTCTTAATTGGTGCTATTTTTGCTTTTGGTGGTGCTTTTATTATTAAGAAATTGAAAGCCGGCAGAGCAGCAACTGTAGCTTGGTAACAGTGATAAATCCGATATTACGATATCGGATTTATTTTTAATAGGAGGTAATATGTTTAGGATAATTATATTGGAAATTAAAGCAATTACAAGACAATATAAAGATATATATAAGATCAGCTCTCAAGAGGCCTTTATGTATCTTCTTTTTTTTATGTTGACCATACTTTTATTTTACATACTCAGTTTATTTAAAATTAAGTTATTAAATGTACAAAAAATCATTTATGTCTTTTCTATTTTCTTATCAATAAGCATTCATAAAAATTTCCTTTACGAATACGTAAAAAATAAAAGAATTGAGTATCCCGAGGTTTTCCCACTAAACAGAGAAAAATTCTTTTACATCAAAGCAATAAAGTATGATTATATTGTACTGATGGAAAGTTTAATTATATTCATACCAATTGGAATAGCTTTTTGGTTAGCTGGTTACTCATCATTATATAACGCTATCTTTTTCATAATTACGGCACTTCTTATTTATTTGATAACAAATAATATAGTTTCAGTAGTGAAATTTTTAAAAATGAAGTTAGTAAAACCAGTGGTTACAATCTTTTTTAAATCATTGATGTTAGTCTTATTCTTTTATATTGTTTCAATAGCTATTAGTGAATTAGAAAAAATAATAGGGTATTTGTATAATGATAAAAAAATAGACCTATTTACCTATTTTGATAATCTTGGATATTTTTTCTCGTTAGATATATTTAATTCTATTTTTATAATGCTCAGCTTTATGATATTGTTGATAGTTGTTTTATTAAAAGTGTTACTATATTCTCGATTAAATTTAGTGAATAATATGGAAAATGAAAGAGGGATGTTATTTAATAGAAGATTTTTCAAGTCGCCGATTTTAAATAAAGAAATTAAATATCTTACATCTCAAGGTATATTAGAAAAGGTTCTAACCAACTTTTTTGTTTATTTCATCGCAAGTATGCTTTTATTAATGCTCAATTTTATAATTAAAGTTGAAATAATAATTCCTAATAATTTAGTATTGTTGCTATTGATTGGTGAAAGTTTGAGAGCAGTTGAGGAGTTATCAAAAAATTATTTAGGAAATGAAAAAAAATACGTAGAAAATTATATTTTTTCTGGGTTTGATTTAACTAATTTGTTAATAAATAAAATCATACTAAACAACATTATTATTTTGGTTAGCATGCTTCCAATTTTAATTTTATTTACTATCATTTTTAAATTCTCACTAGCGTTTTTTCTTTTAGCCCTTGTATGTCTAATATTAAATACAATTAGTTTTTCAATAATAAGTGTTTATTTTAATAGTGCTAAAACTTCATTTGTAAATAAACTGGCAATCCCGCATAGATATGCTCCGTATAAAAAAATGGCATTCAATACTTTGATTTTATACTCAAATTTAATCATTATTATTTTTTTCGAACTGATTTTTAATGGTTGGTTTAGAATTTTTCTTAGTACTGTTTTCTTAATTGTACAAACATTAATAGTCCTAATCAGTTTTTCTTTAATTTTAAGAAAGAAACGTGAGGTTTTGTATGGGGAATATTCTTATTCAGTATTTAAAAAAAATAGATAGGGTGATGATATTTAGTATCATGCTATCTATTATTACACTAGCGATTTCTTTTTTTACAGGATTTAATATGAAAGATAGTTTTGTTGAAAATCATCTAGAACTAAGTTTTTGGGATATTTTCATAAATAATTCCATAGTATCTATTATGTTTTTTTTAGGAGCTATAACCTTTGGTTTGTTAAATTTTATATATCTTTTTATAAATGGTTATTATATCGGGACAACATTTTCATATAAAATTTCTAGTGAAGGTCTTCAACAAACAATTGACCTTGTTTTCTGGCATGGATTATTAGAAGTACCTTCACTAATTTTGAGTTCTTCATTAGGTTTTGTACCATTGTTATTGGTAATATTCAGTGCGCACTCAAGTAAAAAAATAAAAATAAAAAAATATCTAAAGTATGCAGTAGTGGTTATTTTATTGGTATTTATTTTAAATGCTTTGGCAGCCCTAATAGAGAGTACGACATTTTAAAGGAGGATTATATGTACATATCGAAAATATTTAATCAAAAGAAATATATAGTGTTGTGTTTATTTATTAGTATCTTGTTGTATTCTCTAATATATCAACATGTAGACACTGGTATAAAATCCGCATTTAATGATATTATCAAAGCTTCAGGTACGGATATAAATGCATTAGAGTTTGAAGGAATAAAGAAGATTGAGTCAATATTGACAAGTGTCTATTTTCAACTACCTATGCAACTCATTACAAGTTTAATTAACTTGTATGCAATTGGTGTTTTATACTTTATTTTCAATAAAGTCATAAATATATTTAAAACTAAGAAGACTGATCTTACTTATTCAGGAATTGTCAATATACTTTATGTGGGGCTGTATATTCAAGTAGTTGATCTCTTAGTGCAATCTATAATAATGATAACTTCTAAAACTTCTTTAGACTACTATCAAAATTCTTGGTCTTCTATATATTGGTTGTACTTTGTTCTAATTCAAACAACAGTAGTTATAATACTTTTCAAAAAGTATTATAATGTTCTGTTCTCTCCTGTAATCTTCTTTTTATTTCTAATCTTGATTCAATGTGTAATAAGGTTTGGTGATTTCTTTTGAGTTTACTAAGTGTTAGAAATGTTACTAAAGTATTTGAGCGGGAAAAAATCATTTTGGATAATATATCTTTAGACTTAGAAGAGAATGATATTACGTTTATTTTGGGATCAAACGGTGCCGGGAAAACAACATTATTACAGATACTTTTAGGATTAATTGAAAAGCAAGAGGGTGATGTTTTATTTGAAGGGAAAAAATTGAATTATCCTCTATCAAATGAGTTTAAAAGAAAAATCGGCTATGTTTCAGATCAACCATTATTAATTGAGTATTTAACTGCACTAGAAAATTTAGAGTATATTAGTTTTATCTATAATATTAAATATTCCCGAAATGATTTCATTGAAATCTTACAAAGGTATGGTTTAATGGATGTTGATGATAAACTGGTAAAGAACTTTTCTCGAGGCATGCGTACAAAATTAAATCTGTGTTTTTTAGATATTATTGATCCAATGGTTATCTATATGGATGAACCGACAATCGGCTTAGATGTAATGAGTATACAATATCTAACATCTAAAATTCTGGAGTTTAAAAAAAATGGTAAGACTCTTCTCATCACATCTCATGATATGGCCTTTGTTATGCAACTTGCTGAACATATATATATACTTCACGGTGGAATAATTAAACGGATGAACGATTTGAAGGTCAATTCTTCTAATTCTTTAAAAACATTTAATGAATATATACAATCAGAAATAAAAACTATGAACGGGGACATAGAAAATGATTTTTAAAGGATTTATTGTTTTTTCACTAATTTTACTTATCCTAACTATTGTTTTTTCAAATCTTTTGATGTTTCAAGCAGAAAAGCAAAACAAAGTCAAAAAGGCCTCAGCCATTAGCTATATGACCATTTCGATTTTTTCTGGCATCGCTATTTCTTCATTTTTAATTTGGAAGTTCTTTATTAGCTGATTCATAAGAGAGGGTGAGTGTATGGTGCAATTGAAGGAACTTGCAAACGAGCGTTTTTCTGCTTTGATCTGTATGGATCCATTCAATGAGCGAATTCGATTAGATGATTATAGCGGCAGGGTTCGGGATGTGATTCAGTCCGTGCTTCAGGAAGCGGCGGACTGCAAGGCTTCTAAGGTCATTGTAAAAGTAAGGCGTGAGCATATGCCGCTTTTTTTAGAGAAGGGCTTTCGGCTTGAAGGGGTGTTTTCTCATTATTTTCTTGGAAGTGATGCATACGGCATGTCGCTCTTTCTGACCGAAGATCGAATGAACAGCCCGTTTTGGCTGAAGGAAGATGAAATCGTTGCGTCTATTCAAGAAAAGCCGATTAAAAAAGACCAAGGCACATGGCAGGATGAGTATGTGATGAGGAAAGCCGGTCCAGAGGATGTGCACAAGCTGGCAAAGCTCTATGATACCGTCTTTGAAACGTATCCCACGCCAATGAACGAGCCAGATTACATCCAAAAGGTGATGGAGGAAGGGACAGTCTTTTATGCCGTCGAACATGACGGTCATATTGTGAGTGCGGCATCCGCCGAAATCAATGCACCGTATGGACATGCGGAATTAACAGATTGTGCAACCCTTCCAACATACAGAAAACTAGGATTCATGCATCATTTGATTCTAGCACTCGAAAAAGAGCTTCAATCGATGCATATCTATGTCTTTTATTCTCTTGCACGTGCACTGTCCTATGGGATGAATCAAGTGTTTTATCAGCTTGGGTATACGTATACCGGGCGTTTCCAAAACAACTGCTATATTTTTGACAAAATTGAAGATATGAATCTATGGGTGAAAACGCCGAATGAATCATGAAATGGTTCTCATCTGATCAAGCAGACCAGATAGGCGGTAAGCCATGATGCTTAGCTGCAGCTTCATCCGATCATCAGTGGATTTGAGGCGGCAGCCTGTTCTCGTTTCAATTTGTTTCAGCCGGTAGCTTAATGTATGCCGATGAATAAACAATTCCCCCGCAGATTTTTGAATATTTTCATTGTGTGCCAAATACACTTCGAGTGTATGGATCAGATCAGCCCCTTGTTTTTTCGTATAAAGCAAAGGGCTTAACAGCTCCACGTAAAAGTCATGCAAATTCATTCCGGCTTCGTTCATTTCAAGGAGCATACCATATAAGCCGAGCTTCTGATAATGAATGATGCTCTCGTCTGTTTTTAAAAGAGGAAGAAGTTTTGCTGCATACTGGGCTTCCTTTGCACTTTTTGCAAAGAGAATGATCTGATCATAGGCTCTGCCAATGCCAATCACAATCGGATGAAGCGGGAAAAAATAAGACCAAGTGCTCCGGCACTCCTCTGATGCGCTATACCACTCCGTTTCTTGAAACGCTTTCTTTCCCGCTGGTGTCAGCACAAAAACGGAATCAAGCCTTGCCTTTAGTAAGAAAGGAATATGTCTGCGTTCAAATATCGATGTGAGTAATTGAGATAGGCGCTGCACCATCTGGTGATCGAGCTGTGTGTGCTGATGCTGAAATTGAAAGTAGATGACCACTTGTTCATCGCTCATATCATATTGAAGCTTTCTTGCTTGTTCGACCACATAGCTTTCTTCTGTGTATTGCTGCTGCAACATATCATCTAACAAATGTCCCTGCATTTGGTTTTCTGTATCTTGAATGGCCTTTTGTTTCAGCCATTCAATGGCATACACCGCCCCGGCATGCTCGATCGCGATCGCATCGAGATGATGCCACGCCTCCTTTTTCTTTAAAGACACAATAAACCCGAAAATATCGCCCATCGCAATCACCGGGCATGCAGCGAGGACAAACGCACCACACGTGTCATAGACGAGCCGCCCTTTCTCCTCTGCCTGCTTGAGAAGAGGAGTGGTCTCAATTGGTTCACGATCTGTCAAAAAGCCAAAAGCAGGAGAATACGTCACTTCATCCTTTACAAGATGAGCAGCCTTTTGATGCAAAAAGACATCGAGCACGACGATGTTCGCCGTAGTGAGATGTGCCAGCTCATCCGTAATTTGCGTCACATTCTTATTGCTCACATTTAAATGGGTCAGTCTTTGATGAATCGCTGAAGAATATTTGAGTTGATGGAGCTGACTGCTGACGATTTGCTCTAGGACGGCTTTTGTAATGTCTGAGAAATTGACATGTGAAGGAATCTCAATGAGCGGAATGCCGCTGCTTTTGGCCGCTTGAATCAGTGATGCTGGGATCTCCGTTAAGTACACGCCTTTATAAATCGCAATGGCTGATAGACGCTGAGATTGAATCAATTTTTCAAGCCGTATGCGTCTTTCCTTATTTTCTGCAAGCCCAAATCCGGTTGTGACGAGTAGTTCCCCTTCTGAAACCCTAGAAGTGTCCTCGATAATTTCCACAATGGTCACCCACTGAATGAGGCGGTCCAGTCCATTTTCTCCAGCAAGCAGTTTTGTTTCCTTCATAATATCGAGCGAGAGTGCGTCTTTGACGAGAATCGCCATAGACTCATGACCTCCTTTTGAACACTTTTATACACGATGTATAAAAAATGTGTGTGAAATTCGGGCATGTGGCGAATGGAGGATGACTGCCCTCTTGATTAAGCTAATCTTATAACAAGTATACAAAATTTTCTTGCGATTCATGTGAAAAGAAAGATGCAGCTGCTGACGAGAGAGGGAGGAATGGCAAAGTGGAGACCCGGAATTACTTAATCAAACCGATGTTAAATCAGGATTATCCTGTGGCTGTGAAAGGAGAGGGGATTTATTTATATGATCGAGAAGGAAATAAATATGTAGATGGATCATCGGGTGCGGTTACGGCGAGTATTGGACATGGCATACAAGACATCATTGATGCCATGACAGAGCAAGCGAAAAAAGTGAGCTTTACGTACAGGTCACAATTCACAAATGAACCAGCGGAAGAACTTGCCTATGAATTGAGTACCCTTTGCCCAGGCAATCTGAACTGGTCTTTTTTTGTCGGAAGCGGATCAGAGGCAACAGAGACAGCGATGAAAATCGCGATACAGCATTGGCAGGAGCAGGGGAAGACTGAAAAGAATCACATCATATCAAGATGGATGAGTTATCACGGCATCACGCTTGGTGCGCTGTCAATGTCAGGTCATATTGCAAGAAGAGAGCGCTTTGAACCACTGCTTGAAAAACACCCGGTGCTGTCTCCGCCGTATAGCTACCGGTCATGGCTGCCAAAAGAAGAAAGCAAACAGGTCGAGTGGTATGTACAGGAATTTAACACCGTCATCCAGCGTATAGGAAAAGAGAGGATTGCAGCCTTTATTGCTGAGCCAATTGTTGGAGCAGCGGGAGCAGCACTTGTTCCGCCCGACGGATATTTTGAGGCGATGAAGCGGGTCTGTGAGGAAAATGACATTTTAATGATTGCAGATGAAGTCATGACAGGCTTTGGACGAACTGGGAAAATGTTTGCCATGGAGCACTGGGGTGTCGTACCAGATATCATGGTTCTTGGGAAAGGAATGAGTGCCGGCTATTCACCAATTGCGGCAACCGTATCAGCGGATCATGTGATCGCTCCAATTCTCAGTGGCTCAGGCTCTGTAATGACCGGTCATACGTTTAGTGCCAATCCGCTTTCAGCAGCCGTCTCACTGGCCGTCATTCGATATATGAAAAAACATCAGCTTCATGAACGAGCTGACCTGTCCGGTCGATATTTAATGAATGCCTTAAAAGACTTGCAAACAAACCATTGCATCATCGGGGATGTAAGAGGAAAGGGACTGCTTATTGGTATAGAGTTTGTCGCAGATCGATTATCCAAAACGCCATTTCCTGCACATGCTCAGATGACCAATCTAGTCGTTGAGACGGCAAAGCAAAATGGATTGCTTGTGTATCCAGCAAGCGCTGGAGAGGACGGAGTGGGAGGCGCAGCTGTCATGATTGCACCGCCGCTTTCCATTACGCAGCAGGAGATGGATGAACTCATTCATCTATTCGGGCAGACCATCACGCAGGTCGAACAAGAAGTCATCAATCGAGGGTTTTTCCCATCTGCGATGTAGGGAGGAAAAAATATGAACAAAACAGCGGGCTTTGATGAAGTGATCGCGCGTTTTAAAGACGGCATGACCATCATGTTTGGCGGGTTTGGGGGCGTGGGTTCACCGCCATCATTGATAGATGCCATTTTAGAAGCCAATATCAGAGATCTGACATTGATTGGAAATGATGCAGGCTTCCCGCAAATTGGTGTTGGCCGGCTCATCACAGAAGGGAGAGTCAAGAAAATCATTGCTTCTCATATTGGCTCCAATCCCATTGCCGGGCAGAAAATGCAGGCAGGTACATTAGACGTTCTCTTTTACCCGCAGGGCATCCTAGCAGAAAAGATCAGAGCAGGCGGGATGGGGCTAGCGGGCATTGTCACAGATGTCGGCATGGATAGCCTGAATCTTGGTGAGAAACAATTGGTTCCGCTCAATGGAAAGAACTATATCCTTGAGCCTGCGCTGACAGCGGATATTGCTATTGTGAATGCCCTCAAAGCAGACGAAGCAGGCAATCTGATATTTGATAAAAGTGCACGGAATACAAACCCGATTGTAGCGATGGCAGGAGACTGGACCATTGCGGAAGTAGAAGAGATTGTGCCTGTGGGCAGTCTTCATCCAGAGGAAATCGTGACACCAGGCGTATTTGTAAACCAAATCGTGCAATCAAAAGGAGTGAACTGGACATGGGCATGGGAGACATCGATTTAAGACACCGCATAGCCAAACGTGCGGCGCAGGAAATTGAAGATGGCATGATCGTCAATCTAGGGATCGGTATCCCGACACTTGCAGCTGAATACATCCCAGCACATTACCGGGTGTGGCTGCATGCAGAAAACGGCATTATGGGGGCAGGCGCCTCACCTGTACAAGGTGAAGAAGATCCAAATTTGTGCAATGCTGGTGGTTTTCCAATTACGTTAACAAAAGGCGGCTCATACATGGACAGCACGACTGCTTTTGGCATCATTCGAAAAGGCATGCTGGATATGACCATTTTAGGTGCACTTGAAGTAAGCAGTCAGGGTGATCTTGCGAATTGGATTGTGCCAGGCAAACGAGTACCTGGAATGGGCGGAGCGATTGAGCTGGCGCAAAAGGCGAAAAAGGTTGTGGTGGTGATGAGCCACCTTGATAAACATGGACAGTCAAAGGTGAAATCCGCCTGTACGCTGCCATTAACCGCTAAATCTTGTGTGGATCTGATTATTACGGATATGGCGGTCATTGAGGTCAAGTCGCAGCTGCTCATTTTGCGTGAAGTCATGCCGCCGTTTCAGCCGGAAGATGTCATAAGGGCGACAGAGGCCCCGTTAATTTTAGCGCCTGATGTCAAATCTGTTGTGTAGAAAGGATGACCGACTTGCAGCCAATTACACGTATCAGAAGCTGGATGAGAGAGCACCAGGATGAAGCCATTACGCTTCTAAAGCAAATGGTGCAATGTGATAGCACCCAAGGAAATGAACAAGAAGTACAGCAAATCGTGGCAAATAAACTGTCAGCCATAGGCTTTGATGTAGATGTATGGGAAATCGGCGGCGCTGACTTGCTGGAACATCCTTATTTTTATTCTACGCGGCGTTCTTTTAAAGGTAGTCCCAATGTCGCTGGACGATTGAAAGGGAAAGGGGACGGCAAATCCATTTTATTGAATGGTCACGTGGATGTTGTCCCAGAAGGAGATACGAATCAATGGACATATCCGCCCTACAGCGGGCATATCATAAACGGGAGACTTTATGGACGCGGGGCAACAGATATGAAAGGCGGGAATGTTTCTTTACTCTTCGCACTTGAGGCGCTGCATGCGCTTCAGATTCCGCTGAAAGGAGATGTGGTGTTCCATAGTGTGGTCGAAGAAGAAAGCGGCGGGGCAGGCACACTTGCAGCGATACTGAGAGGGTATACAGCAGATGCTGCCATCATACCGGAACCAAGTCATATGAAAATCTTTCCGATTCAGCAGGGGTCTAAGTGGTTCAGACTGCATATTAAAGGAAGGGCAGCTCATGGCGGAACAAGATATCACGGTGTCTCCTCTATTGAAAAAAGCACCATTGTCCTTTCACATATAGCGGGACTAGAAGAAGAAAGAAATCGGCGAATCACCGAGCCGCTGTTTCAGCATATCCCCATTCCGGTCCCGATCAACATTGGGAAAATTCAAGGCGGTGATTGGCCGTCCTCTGTAGCAGACCTTGTCATAATGGAAGGCAGACTTGGCGTGATGCCTGGTGAGACAGTTGAGCAGGCAGAGGAGGAATTAGAAAATTGGATGGCGGGACTCGGGGAAAAGGATGAATGGTTCCAAGATCATCCTGTAGAGGTCGAATGGTTTGGAGCAAGGTGGCTTCCAGGGTCAATCGATGCGGATCATCCGCTTCTAGGTCTATTGAAGGAACAATATGAAGAGGTATTAAAGCAGCCGCCAAAGGTTGAAGCCGCCCCATGGGGAACAGATGGCGGATTACTGTCACAGGCGGCGGGTATTCCGATCATTGTGTTCGGACCTGGAACAACGGAGCTTGCCCATTACCCGAATGAATCCATCGACATTGAGCATGTGATCGAAGCAGCTGAAATTATCGCGGGTACGATGATGAAATGGTGCGAAGTAGCAGAATGATGCGAAAAATTGATCACAAAAAAGAAGGCTGTCTCACTCAGCCTTCTCTTTATGTGTGTCCTGCTGCTCACACATATATGTCACTGGACAAAAACGAAGAATGCCAGATGCCAGTTTCATACCGCCAAACATGATGCTGAAAAGAAGCATTTTACTCCATGGTTTTCTAGCATACAAGGACCCAGCCACAGTACATATTGTCATTCCGCAGGCAATTCTAATGAGCGCTTCCATTAAGCCAAGATTAGGTTTCATTGAAGGTGAATCTCCTTTTTTAAAATTATTTTAAGTGTGATTTCAAGAAATTGTAACGTTTCATTAATGCGTAACGTGGTTCGTTATGTTACGATAGGGCTAATACAAATGAAGGAGAGTATGTGAATGTCCGAACGTACTTTTAATTGGAGAAACAATGACATCCGCACACAAATCGATGTAGTCGACTCAAAAATAGTTCCAACACTCCTTTTAACGAATGGACTCGTGCTAAACCCGTTTTTGAAGCAATGGGTGAAGGCAAATATTTGGATACATGATGATCGAATTGTTTATGTCGGAGCAGAGCTTCCTCAAAATAAATCAGCCAAACGTGTGATTGATTGTGAAGGGAAATACATTGTGCCAGGGTATATTGAGCCTCATGCGCATCCGTTCCATATTTATAATCCCCAATCACTTGCAGAATATGTGTCTCAATTTGGCACAACAACAATGGTCAGCGATAACTTATTTCTTCTTTTGCAGAGCAATGAAAAGAAAGCGCTTTCCACTCTATGTGAATTAAAAAAGCAGCCATTTCAGTATTTTTGGTGGTCCAGATACGATCTTCAGACTGAAGTAAGATATGAAGATGAAATGCTTCCAATCAACTATCGCAAGGAATGGATTGATCATCCTGACGTCCTTCAAGGCGGCGAATTAACAAGCTGGCCAAGATTGATGGACGGTGATGATCTCATTTTATATTGCATGCAAGAAACGAAGAAGCAGAGAAAACGAATTGAAGGGCATTTTCCCGGCGCTTCTGAGAAAACGCTAACAAAAATGAAGCTGTTTGGAGCGGACAGTGATCATGAAGCAATGAATGCAGATGATGTGCTAAAGCGCTTGTCTCTTGGCTACTATGTTTCACTGCGGCATTCTTCCATCCGCCCAGATTTAGTGAACATTTTAAGAGAACTACATGAACGCGATTTTAGGCACTATGACCACTTTTTCTATACAACAGATGGAGCTGCCCCTCACTTTTATGAGGAAGGCATGATTAATCGTTTAATTTCAATTGCCCTTGAAGAAGGCGTGCCCACGATTGATGCGTACAATATGGCGACATTTAACATTGCAAAATACTATCAAATGGATGACTTATTAGGCGTTGTCGGTCCAGGTCGATTGGCTTCTTTGAATATTTTAGATGATCCGATGAACCCAAATCCTGAAACGGTTATTTCTAAAGGGGTTATTCTCAAATTAGATGGTGAGAACCAGCATCAATTTCAAGAAACAAAATGGGAAAATGGCGGGCTTGTTCCACTAGACTTAGGCTATGACCTGACGATGAGCGATTTGCAATTCTCCATGCCTCTTGGTGTCAAAATGAGAAATGCCGTTATCATGGAGCCGTATACAGTGGAGATTGATAACTCCGTGAACCAGCTGTCCTGTGACCATGATCAAAGCTTCTTTAGCCTGATTGACCGAAAAGGCGAGTGGCGTGTGAATACGATGCTAAAAGGTTTTGCAAATAAAGTGCAGGGCTTTGTCAGCTCATTTTCGCTCACGGGTGACATTTTAGTGATTGGGAAAAATAAAGAGGACATGATGCTGGCACATAAGAGAATGAAAGAAATCGGCGGGGGGATCGTCCTCACAGAGAACGGGAAAATTTTGCACGAAATCCCGCTGCAATTATCAGGCTGTGCATCGGCCGAACCGTTTGAGACTGTTCTTCAGCAGATACAAACATTACGCGAGCTGCTCATTGAGCGAGGCTATCCATTTGACTGTCCAATTGATACACTTGTCTTTTTCCAAAGTACACATTTGCCGTATATTCGAGTGACACCAAGAGGAATATTTGATGTCATGAAAAAAACTGTACTCTTTCCGTCTATAATGCGTTAAAATATAACAGAGTGGAGCTGTATCACCTTTGCCACATTTCTGACAGCTGTTATAGGGCAGAAGTGAGCAATGGGTCTCTTCGCTGCCATGTAAGTGAAAATGATCTTATGTGCGATGTTGACAAAGCAGAGGGCTTTGACATGACGAGTGAAGTGCCCTAATTGTAAAATGAATCTGTCGGTTACGCTGGCCGACCAACATATTTTGAATGATTGAGCAAGGCGGGACGCTTGTTTGTTGTCTCGCCGTGCTTTCCACACTGTATTTAGGGCAGACCTAATGGAGCAGAAGTGATCTACATATCGGAAGCAAACAAGTTTGTCAGATTGTCGTACAAGGAAAATGACAAAACTTGTCGAATTTGTTTACGATAAAGAAGCTTCGGCTTACGAAAGAACCTGACGGCGGCATTTTCAGAGTAGAACCAAACCTGTCATGATTCGTTCAAAGCTCATTGCTGAGGTTGAAAAAAATGAGTCAGGAAAGATACCGCTTTCTCGGAAAAATGTCGTGCGAAGCGGTGTGCCAATAGTAAAGGAGAAGATGTATAAAGATGCAAATTGATAAATTAAGGGGCAAAAGCTTAGATCAATTATTCAACTCCATCTTATCCCTTAAAGACCTGGAAGAATGCTATCGATTTTTTGATGATTTGTGTACCATCAATGAAATCCAATCTTTATCACAGCGTCTTGAAGTAGCGCGTATGCTTCGCGAGGGAAACACGTATCATAAAATTGAGACGGAAACAGGTGCGAGCACCGCAACCATTTCACGTGTCAAACGCTGCTTGAACTACGGAAACGATGCCTATACGATGGCACTTGACCGCGTAGCAGAACAACAAGCAAAAGACGAAACAAAATAAAGCAGCCTTCACTGTAAACAATCCTTTTTCCGAAATGGATTTGTTTGCAGTTTTTTTATCGAAAGCGCTGTGAAACGACGAACAGGGACTGATGAAGTGGCCCCTGTTCTTTTACTTTAGCTCGCCCATAAACCACCTTTTTCTCACGCATACTCTTTCTCCCCTTTTCCATTCACTTCTCTAAGTTCTTTATACGTGATTGATCAGGAATATCAATGAAAAAGGTGCGTCTCCGCACCTTTTAAAGCTAGACAGACTGCTGTGTGTCTGAGAACATAGGCACTTCGCTTGTTTGGCCATTCTCTTGTCTAAAGATAATATGTTTTTCATGAAAATGAATGGGCGATTCAATACCAGCAGCTGCGGATAAGTTAAATAAACCTTCTCTAAGAGACAGGATATAATTGCATACTCGGTATTTCTTTTCTTCAATCGATAACCCCTTTTGCAGCTTTGGATCAGTCGTGGCGACTCCTACTGGGCATTTATTCGTGTGACATACTTGCGCGCGAATGCAGCCGACTGAAAACATGAGTCCTCTTGCGATATTTACAAAGTCAGCACCCATTGAAAGGGCAATCGCAATTTTATCAGGTGAGAGAAGTTTGCCAGAAGCAAACAGCTTGAGCTGATCTCTGACACCATATTCCTTCAATATTTGATGAACCATTGGGAGTGCGGTGAAAATCGGCAGGCCTGCGGAATCGGCCAATTCATGAAAGGAAGCTCCTGTGCCGCCTTCTCCGCCATCCACTGTAATGAAATCAGGGTGCTTTCCGCTTTTTTTCATATAGCTGGCAAGCTCTTCAATGTCTTCTTTATGTCCGACAACAAGCTTGATTCCAACGGGCTTTCCGCCTATACTTCGCAGTTGTTCAATAAAATCAAACATGTCCGGAATGGAATTGAACATCTCAAATCGGTTCGGGCTGTCAATCGATTGGTGAGGCGGTAATTTACGGATATGCGCAATTTCTTCTGTGACTTTTTCTCCGTCAATGTGACCGCCGCGTGTTTTCGCTCCTTGTGCCAGCTTGAGTTCAAAGGCTTTGACTTCTTCATGTTCACTTTTTTTCTTAAATTCTTCGAAGGAAAATGCGCCATCCTCTGTTCTGACTCCAAATAGACCTGGACCAATCTGGCAAATGATATCGGCGGCGCCTTTGAGGTGATAAGGGGAAAGTCCGCCTTCACCAGTGTTCATCCACGTGCCGCCGGCCATTTTCAATCCGGAGGATAGCGCCGTAATCGCCCGGTCGCCTAAGGAGCCATAGCTCATGGCGGATTGACCAATCAGTCCCTTTACATGGAAAGGTTTCCGACACGTCTTTTCTCCAATGATTTGTACATCCTCTTCATGAAGATAATAAGGTTTTGCTTCGACTTCTTTGATATGTTCGCTTCTTCGCAGTAAATTATCTTGATCAATCTGATACACTTTTGTTTGAATTTTTTCGGATTGATCAATTCGTAATTCATCTCGCTGTTTTGGAAACAGAACGTTTCGAATGTAATAACCAGGCTTGTCAAAATCACGTTTTGATCCAAACCCCATCGTCCGGCTGTTGTACTTTCCAGACATGACGGCCTGCTCGTATTCTCTTCTCGAAAAAGGAAGCTCCTCTCGATCATTGAGAAAGAGATATTGGCGAAGCTCAGGTCCTATTTTTTCGAAAATGAACCGTAGTTTTCCAATGACCGGATAATTTCGCAGGACAGAATGTTCTTCTTGCTTTTCATCCCTCATCCAAATCCATATCAATAAAATGATGGGTACGATCAAACAAATCACTAGCAGTGCGGCTATGACAATTAAAGTAGTTGTCATGTCATCCCTCTTTTCTCTTTCATTACTGTTGTTATTCCACTTTTCCTTCAAAGAGAAACCACATGAACATATTGTGACGTTTAGAAATGAAGAGGCGGGGTAACTTAAAAATAAGCTGACAAGGGGAGGGAACATATATGAATAAGCGTCCAAATACGTATGTACTTGCAGGATTAGGGGTTGGAGGTGCTGTGTTATTAGCGGTTAAAAATAAACAGCATCTGAAAAAATGGGCAAGCATGTTCCGATCAAATGAAAAGGTTCCTGAAAAAGCCGGCCATCCTGATCCGTTAGATATCCAAGACAACAAGATGGTCGATGAAGGGGCTATGACATCTGTCCATTATTTTAATGAAGTGAAACAATAGTTTGAAAAAACCGTTTTGACCATTCAAAACGGTTTTTTCTTGTCTTTCTTTTGACGTTATATCGAAGAGGATCGACAATGGTAAAACCAATCAGTCCATTGTGATCAGGCGTCGAGAATTGAAATTCAATGCCCGATAAATGATAGGTTGAGAGAACTTCCTGATCCGTAAAACGTAATGAAAGCTCGTCCTCATAAACGGGTGTGTGCTTCAAAACCTCGGCTTCTTCTGCAAATAACTCCAGCCCAGCCACTCGGCCCTCTTTGTCGATGTCTGCGTTCACACATTCATTCACGTCTAATTCAATGGTTTCTTTGATTGTCCCGATTCCAGGCGGGATGAGATAGATGTATCCGATGTCGATCGTTTGATCATATGTGATGGTTCTTTTCAAATCATTCACCTGCTTGGTAGATAGTAAAATGTTCCTTTATTGTATAATATCATGTGATGAGACGAAGTAGCTCGCATTTCAGTTCAGCATCAATATATTTATCTCCCTCAGCTCCTCTTGAAGTGGATCTTTCCATATAGTCTCCATTAGCCTTACCTAGAGTTGAAATCGTCTATTTTCAAAAGAATGAAACTTTTAGCTGAAGGAGGTTACCCGTTTTTTGCGGTCACTGATTTTGTTATAATATTTAAATGGAATGAAACGAATGGAGGAACGTTTTTCATGTATGATGTTACCGAGTGGAAGCATGTCTTTAAACTCGATCCAAATAAAGAGATTTCCGATGAACAGCTAGAAACGATTTGCGAATCTGGTACGGATGCCATATTGATTGGCGGCAGTGACAATGTGACAGAGGACAACGTGCTCCAATTGATGTCAAAGGTCCGCCGGTTTCTTGTGCCATGTGTGCTTGAAATATCAACACATGAGATGATTGTGCCGGGCTTCGATCTGTATTTCATCCCGGCCGTATTAAACAGCTCTCATCCTGATTGGATTGTTGGGCTTCATAAGGATGCGATGAAGGAATACGGTGATTTGATGTCAATGGAAGAGATTGTGCCAGAAGGATATGTGATCTTGAACAAAGATTGTAAAGCGGCCAAGCTTACAGAGGCAAATACAGCGCTGGATATAGATGATGTAAGGGCATATGCAAGAGTGGCAGAGCATTTGATGAAACTGCCCATTTTTTATCTAGAATACAGCGGGACGCTTGGAGACATAGAGCTTGTCAAAGAAACAAAAGCAGTGCTTCACGAAACGGTTCTTTTTTATGGCGGCGGCATTGAGAACGCAGATCAGGCAAAAGGCTTTGCACAGCATGCAGACGTGGTCGTTGTAGGGAACGTCATTTATGACAATTTCAAAGAAGCGTTAAAGACAGTCGACGCAGTCAAAAAGTCATCATAGTCAAACGAGACGAAACGGGTTAAAATAGAACATAAGTTCGAATTGGCGGTGAATGGAATGAATGAAATATCGAATCATCTATTAGAAGGGCTGAATGACGCGCAGAAAGAAGCGGTCAAAGCAACAGACGGTCCGCTATTACTGATGGCAGGAGCAGGAAGTGGTAAAACACGGGTGCTCACACATCGAATTGCATACTTAATGGCAGAAAAGCATGTCGCTCCGTGGAACATTTTAGCGATTACGTTTACGAATAAAGCAGCACGTGAAATGCGTGAACGTGTCCAAGCCATTTTAGGGCCTGGCGCAGATGACATTTGGATTTCTACGTTTCACAGCATGTGTGTCCGAATTTTAAGACGCGATATTGACCGCATTGGTGTGAATCGCAACTTCTCCATATTAGACACATCTGATCAGCTTTCAGTGATTAAAAACATTTTAAAAGAACGAAATATTGATCCTAAAAAGTTCGACCCACGCAGTATTTTAGGATCAATCAGCAGTGCAAAAAACGAACTCATTGATGCAGAGGAATACGCAAAAACAGCCGGGGACTTTTACGATCAAGTGGTCAGCGATGTGTATACAGATTATCAAAAACGATTACTCAAAAACCAGTCACTCGATTTTGATGATTTGATTATGATGACGATCCGTCTGTTTGAACGCATCCCTGAAGTATTAGAGCATTACCAGAGGAAGTTCCAATACATTCATGTCGATGAGTATCAGGATACAAACAGAGCGCAGTACATGCTTGTGAAGCTGCTCGCTCAGCGTTTTCAAAATATTTGTGTCGTCGGTGACTCAGACCAGTCCATCTATCGCTGGCGCGGAGCGGATATCACAAACATTCTTTCCTTTGAAAAAGACTATCCGTCCAGTGAAGTGATTCTGCTTGAGCAAAATTACAGATCGACGAAACGCATTTTGCATGCCGCAAATACGGTCATACAAAACAATGCGAATCGTAAACCAAAAAACCTTTGGACAGAAAATGATGAAGGAGCAAAGATTGCCTATTACCGTGCAGATAATGAATTCGGCGAGGGACAATTTGTCGCTGGAAAGATTCATCAGCTTCATCAAAGCGGAAAGCGTAAATTATCCGATTTTGCGATCCTCTATCGAACCAATGCTCAGTCCCGTGTCATAGAGGAAACATTATTGAAGTCAAACATTCAATACAACATTGTCGGCGGTACGAAGTTCTATGACAGAAAAGAGATCAAGGACATTTTGGCGTACTTACGACTTGTGGCAAATCCAGATGACGATATTAGTTTTGCGCGAATTGTCAACGTACCAAAGCGCGGAATCGGAGCCACATCTGTTGATAAAATTGCGGCATATGCAGAGATGAATGACCTGTCTATGTTTGAAGCGCTTGGTCAGGTAGATTTCATTGGACTGAGTGCGAGGGCAGCCAATGCTCTTGATGAGTTCAAACAGCTCATTGATCAAATGACGAACATGCAGGAGTATTTATCTGTCACAGAATTAACAGAAGAGATCCTCGAGAAAACAGGCTATCGTGAAGCGCTTAAGGTCGAAAAAACGATTGAAGCACAAAGCCGCTTAGAAAATATTGATGAGTTTCTATCTGTCACAAAGAATTTTGAAGAACAAAATGAAGACAAATCACTTGTGACCTTCCTGACGGATCTCGCCCTCGTCGCAGACATTGATAAGCTGGATGAAAATGAGGAAGAAGATCAGGATGCCGTCATCTTAATGACCCTTCACGCCGCAAAAGGTCTAGAATTCCCTGTTGTTTTCTTAATGGGGATGGAGGAAGGTGTCTTCCCGCACAGCCGTTCATTGATGGAAGATGCCGAGATGGAAGAAGAACGCCGCCTTGCATACGTAGGCATCACACGGGCTGAAGAAGAGCTTTATTTATCAAGTGCTAAAATGAGAACATTATTCGGCCGGACGAACATGAACCTTGAATCAAGATTCATTAGAGAAATACCAGCCGATTTATTGGACAACCTAAATGAGAAAAAAGAAAAGAAAACACCGTTTGGCCAAACAAGAGAAAGACCGCAAAGACGGGGCCCTGTCTCTCGTCCGCAAACTCAAACCATTCAAAACACAGGTGCCGGCAGTATTGGCTGGGCTGTGGGCGATAAAGCAGCCCATAAAAAATGGGGCGTTGGAACGGTCGTGAGTGTGAAAGGCAGCGGAGACAGCACAGAGCTTGATATTGCGTTCCCAAGCCCTACAGGCATTAAGCGGCTCCTCGCAGCATTTGCGCCAATCGAGAAGCAATAAACCGATAGGACTTATAAAACGGATGACTTGAAAGGAAGAAGCAGATGGATAAAGAAGCAGCGAAACGCCGGATCGAGGAACTGCACCAGATTTTGAATCAATACAACTACGAATATCATACACTTGATCGTCCAAGTGTTCCTGACGCTGAATATGATGCGCGGATGCGTGAGCTGATCTCTCTAGAGGAAGAACACCCTGATTTAAAAGCAGCCGATTCCCCCTCACAGAGAGTAGGGGGTGCTGTGTTAGATGCCTTCCAAAAAGTGCGTCACGGCACACCAATGCTCAGCCTCGGGAATGCGTTTAATGAACAGGACCTTCTTGATTTTGACCGCCGGGTTCGTCAAGCAGTCGGTGACGATATCGCATACAATGTCGAGCTGAAAATTGACGGACTCGCTGTTTCTCTCCGTTATGAAAATGGAGTGTTTGTCCGAGGTGCCACGCGTGGAGATGGGACAACGGGTGAGGATATTACAGAAAACCTAAAAACCATTCGCTCCATCCCGCTCAAAATCAATCGTCCTCTGTCGATTGAAGTGAGAGGGGAGGCATTTATGCCAAAACCTTCTTTTGAAGCATTAAATGAAAAAAGATTACAAAACGAAGAAGAGCCGTTTGCGAACCCGCGTAATGCGGCTGCGGGCTCACTTCGTCAGCTTGATACGAAAATTGCAGCGAAACGAAACCTTGATATCTTCGTCTACAGTATAGCGGAGCTTGATGAAATCGGTGTTGAAACGCAAAGCGCGGGACTCGACCTTCTCGACGAACTTGGCTTTAAAACCAACAAAGAAAGACGGATGTGCCAAACGATTGAAGAAGTGATTGATCTCATCGAAACACTGAAAACAAAGCGTGCCGATTTTTCTTATGAAATCGACGGAATTGTCATCAAGGTCGATTCCTTGGCTCAGCAGGAAGAGCTTGGCTTTACAGCAAAAAGTCCGCGCTGGGCTGTTGCGTACAAGTTCCCTGCAGAAGAAGTCGTGACGAAGCTGCTTGACATTGAACTGAGCGTGGGGCGTACAGGTGTTATCACACCAACAGCGATTCTTGAGCCTGTAAAAGTAGCAGGGACGACCGTGCAGCGTGCTTCTCTTCACAATGAAGATTTGATCAAAGAAAAGGATATTCGCCTTTTTGATCAAGTGATTGTGAAAAAAGCGGGCGATATTATTCCGGAAGTCGCAGGCGTCCTGATCGATCAGCGTACAGGAGAAGAAAAGCCGTTTCACATGCCGACTGAATGCCCAGAGTGTCATAGTGAGCTGGTGAGAATTGAAGGAGAAGTCGCCCTGCGATGCATCAATCCTGAATGTCCCGCACAAATACGTGAAGGACTCATACACTTTGTTTCTCGTAATGCGATGAACATCGATGGTCTTGGCGAGCGTGTTATTACACAGCTTTTCAAAGAACAGCTTGTGTCTCGTGTGTCAGACCTTTACCGATTAACGAAAGAAGAGCTCATTCAGCTCGAACGAATGGGCGAGAAATCTGTCGATAATTTACTGCGTTCGATTGAGCAATCGAAAGAAAACTCTCTTGAGCGTTTACTGTTTGGTCTCGGCATTCGATTTATTGGTTCTAAAGCGGCGAAAACCTTAGCGATGCATTTCGAGGACATCGATCAATTAAAGCAAGCGACAAAAGACCAATTACTCGAGGTTGACGAAATTGGTGAAAAAATGGCCGATGCAGTCGTCACTTACTTTGAGAAAGAAGAAATATTGGATCTGCTAAATGAACTTAAAGAACTTGGGGTCAATATGAACTACACAGGGCCTAAGCCGGTGAAAGCAGAAGAAAGTGATTCCTACTTTGCAGGAAAAACAATCGTGCTTACAGGGAAATTAGAAGAAATGTCTCGAAACGATGCAAAGACAGCGATCGAAGCATTGGGCGGCAAATTAGCAGGTAGTGTGAGTAAAAAAACAGACTTAGTCATTGCCGGAGAAGCAGCTGGTAGTAAACTGACAAAAGCAGAAGAACTCAATATTGAAATTTGGGACGAAGCTAAAATGCTTGAGGAGCTAAAGAAATAAGAGGAGTGTTTTCTATTGAAAAAGTTGTTATTGCTGCTGACAATGCTCACACTGGTACTGTCAGCGTGTGCACCTTTTGGGGGAAAGGACGAGGAAGAGGTCACACAAAAAACGGATGAAACGAAGGAAACAGCGATCATCCCCATGTACAATATCTCTGACTCCTATTACAAAATGGTGCTGCCGTTTAAACAAGGGGCTGCAAGAGGATTAACAGCAGAGCGTCTCAATACACGCTTGGATATTGATGAATTTGAAATAGGACTCATGCGCCTGGCAACAGAGTCATTTAATACAAACGACTATCTTTTCCAAGAAGGACAGCATTTAGATGAGGATACCGTTCTCAGCTGGCTCGCGCGCAAAAAAACAGGCAGTGATCTGAAAAAAGCTGAAAAAGCAGATAAAGACTTTAAGAACCTAGGCTTAAATCCTGCTCTTCCAAACTCAGGTTCAACAAAGTCAAAAAACGAAAATAGTCCAATATACTTATCTTCGATGCTAGAGCATAATTACTTAATTCGAAAAGACAAAAATAGCTTACAGCTTGGTGGAGTCGTCATTGGTCTTGCACTGAACTCTGTCTATTATTATCGTGAAAATATCGGTGATCCCCAGCAAGAGGTGACCATCGATTCATCGAAAAATTCAAAGAAACTCTTGGCAGAGGGCGAAAAAATCGCTGAGCAAGTGATCAAACGAATTCGTCAAATGGATGGTTTGCAAAAAGTGCCTGTCATGATTGCCCTTTATAAACAAGCGCCAAAATCGTCGATTGTACCAGGAAACTTTATCGCCAAAACCGATGTGAAAGCAGGCTCAGCTGATATCGGCAATTGGGATACGATCAAAGAAGAGAATGTATTCTTCCCTTCAAATAATGCGAAAAGTAACTACAAAGATGATTCAGAGCGATTTGACCGCTTCAAGACAAAGGTTGAAGACTACTTCCCGAATTACACTGGAGTGGTAGGAAAAGGTTTCTATAAAAACGGAAACCTGCAAAAAATGAAAGTAGAAATTCCAATGCAGTTCTACGGAAAAACGGAAGTCGTGGCTTTCACGCAATATTTAACAGGTGAAGTGATGGACTACTATAAGAGCACAAATATAGAAATTAACATCACATCTTCTGATCAACAAGAAGCCCTGATCACGAAAAATGCTGAAGACAAAGAACCTATCGTCCATATATATGACTAATAAAAAACCGCCTTTTGGCGGTTTTTTAAATTAGGTAAAATGTATCAAATCATGAAAAAATTGTTATAAAAAGTAGAAGTGTAGAAAATAATGTATTATTATGATTGGTAATGAAGAGAAAATGGAGATAAATATGAAAAACAAATCATTTTACTTTTTATTAGGGGGTCAAACCCTAGCTAATTTTGGGGATTCACTATATGTCCTCGTTCTTACCATCCTGACGTATCAATTAACAAATTCTACGCTGATTGCTTCAATGGTAGCCGTCTCGCAGTTTGTTGGACAAGCACTTGGAGCGATACTCATCCCTTTCTTTATGTATCAGCTTAAGCTAAAAAGGCTCATTATCTATTTGCAAATTTGTCAAATTACTTTCTTCGGCTGCTTAATTTTCATTTATATTCTACAACTATCAACATTTTCTATTCCTCTTTTTTTTATCATTGTATTTCTACTTTCTTTGATAGATGGAGGAACCATTCCTGTTCGAAATTCAATGATTCCACGTTTAGTAGAAAAGCACTTTTTACTAAAAGCCAATAGCTATATCTTAACTTCTGATCAAATTGTCCTTTTACTAGGCTGGCTTTTAGGAGGACTATTTATTGGCATTCTAGGACCACAATTTTTACTTTTGACGACACTTGTTTTATACAGTTTGTCGCTCATATCCATGCTCTTTATCATCGATACTGGAGCTGCGGCTAAACAAGAGAAACAGTCTGAATCATTTGGTGCAAGGGTCTTTTCAGGCTGGAAGCTCATGTATGAGAAGCCGACAATTCGAACATTAACGATTTTAGAAATGCTTTCCATGTGCGGCAGAAGTATTTGGACTGGTGCCATTATCCTTGTCTATGTTACAGAAGTCTTACACCAGCCTGCCACATGGTGGGGCTTTATTAACGCAAGCTATTTTGGCGGAACCATTCTAGGCGGCCTGCTCGTGCTGCGGTTTGCAAAGCATGTGGAACAGCGTTTGTTTGATCACATTTTTTACAGCTCGGTGATCGTTGCCGTATTGACCCTATGCTTAGGGCTGAATCATTCAGCTTGGCTGAGTTTGTTATTTGTCTTTTTGTTAGGCCCAGCCTTTCAGCTTCGCAGCATTTCCATTCGCACATATGTACAAGATACACTGAGTCAAATTGAATTGCCTAAAATACTATCAGCTCAACATACACTATCAACTTTTATATACGGAATGTCCATCCTCATTATGAGCACCATGACCGATCTCTTTGGGGCAAGAGTCGTCTTTTTTATAAACGTTGTCCTGTTTACTGTGTCGGCTTTCCTAGCGTCTAGATTAAAAAATGAACAAATTTAGACATTTTATCTCAATTATTTACAAAAATACTATTGTATGATTTAATATGTTCGTAGAAATGTTAACTATATGAAAAGTAGAGGTGGCGTAATTGACTAGTAGTTTAGTATATTGGCCATTAACACATCCGCAGCGGCGCGTGATGAACATGGAAACATTTTATCCAAAAACACCGATCAATCATATTGGCGGTATCATTTTTGTCAATGGGCCGTTGCAGCTCGACAAACTGAAGCAGGCCATTGCATCTTGTATCAAGACGACAGAATCACTTCGTCTCAAGCTAGTAGAGAAAGACGGAGAGATTCTTCAATACGTTGCTTCAAACACAGACAACCATATTCCTGCCTATGAGTTTTCCACACATGAACACATGTTAGAATGGGCCGGAAAAGCCTTCAAAACACCATTTCAGTTACTAGAAACCTCTCTCGCCGAATTTGCCGTATTGAAAGTCGGCGAACAGCATTCCGGTTATTTCATCAAATGCCATCATACTGTAGCAGATGGATGGTCGATGAAAGTCATCATCGATAAAATTAGTCAACTTTACACTGCTCTTACACACAGCTCCTCTATCGAACAAGAAGCAGACAATCATTCTGTTTTTATTGATAAAGAATCGAAATATATGAACTCCCCAAGATTTAAAAAAGATCAGCAATTTTGGAAAGAAACATTATCTGATGTGTCTGAAAGTGATTTGGTACAGGGAACTGACCAAATCAAAGGCCATCGACAAAGCCATTATCTTGATCGACAACTCTCAGAAAGAATCTATGAATTTATAGACACCCATCATTGTTCAATCAACTCTTTATTTACTTTAGGCCTCTTCGTTTACTTGCATAAAAAATACCAGCAAAAAGATTTTATTATTGGGACGCCAGTTCTCAATCGTTCCGGGCAAAAGGAGAAAGCCACATCCGGTATGACCGTCAGCACAATGCCTTATCGAATGAAGATCGATCCTCATCTATCTTTGTTAGAAAGTCTGACAGACGTTCAAAAAAACTATAAGGCTTACTTCCTGCATCAGCGCTATCCATATGACGCACTTGTCAAAGATTTAGAGCTTGCAAAGGCAGGATATGATCAGCTTTTTCAAATCTTTATCAACTCCTACAGCACAAATATGGTGCAGGAGATGGAAGGGTACGCAGTTGAATACATAGAGCTTTACAATGGCTTCCAGCCATACGGTTTACAAGTTGCTGTGAAAGAATGGGATGAAAAAGGGCAAATCGAGCTGCAATATGATTACAAAATCTCAGATTACGGCAAGGAAGACATCAATTTTCTTCATGAGAGGATGCTCCTATTTGTCGAGAACATACTCACCCAGCCTAAGCAGCACATAAAAGACGTACTTCTTATGACAGAAGAGGAGAAACATCGAGAGCTTTATCAATGGAATGACACAGCCGTCCGATTTCCACAGAAACAAAAAATCCATGAATTGATCACAGATATGTCTAAGACTTCCCCTGATCGAATCGCACTTCAGGATGGATCTCATGTAATGACATACGGTGAACTTGAGAGAAAAACCAATCAAATGGCACATTTCCTCCAAACAAAAGGCTTACAGAGGCATGACTTTGTTGCAGTATGCATGAACCATTCACCAGAACTTATTGTGCTGCTGCTTGGAATTTTAAAGGCGGGCGGTGCATACGTACCGATTGATCCTGAGTATCCGCAGGAGCGCATTCAGTTTATTTTGGATGATAGTCAGGCGAAGCTGTTTTTCACAGAACAAGCGTCGTCATACCATTTTGAAGGCGATACGTACAATGTGTATAGCGTGTGGGATGACTTAGATCAGTATGATTCAGCACATTCATTCATTGGAGATGCTGGAGATGTCGCATATATGATCTATACGTCCGGCTCTACAGGACAGCCAAAGGGCGTCATGATTGAGCACCGAAGCTTAGTGAACTATATCTTGTCTGCCAAAACACACTATACAGATTCAGCAGATGATCATTTTGCCTTGTATTCATCCATTGCATTTGATTTAACTGTGACATCCATTTATACGCCATTGGTGACTGGAAGTACAGTGGTGATCTATCGTCAAGAGGATCAGTCAGGTTTTTTACTAGAACATATCTTGTTTGATCAAAAAGCAAAAGTCATCAAACTGACACCAGCTCATATGGCGCTGCTAACAGATGCTGCACTGTCTCAATCAGTAGTGAAACGGATGATTGTTGGCGGGGAGCAATTACCGGCAGCTTTGGCCAAAAGAATCACAGAGGCAAGTGATGGACGAATTTCGATCTTTAATGAATATGGACCAACTGAAGCAACCGTTGGCTGCATGATTCATCAATTTCAACAAGACGATGGCGGGACGTCAGTGTCTATTGGTGTGCCGATGCCAAATACGGAGATTTACCTTTTAGATGAAAATCAGCAAGTGGTGTTACCAGGGACAGTAGGAGAAATGTATATTTCAGGCGAGGGTGTTGGCAGAGGATATTGGCAAAGACCTGATTTGCAGGAATCGCGCTTTCTGCCGAATCCATTTGTAAGCCATCGCCGCATGTACCGAACAGGTGACATTGCCAAACGAGCAAATGATGGAAAGATTGAATATATTGGCCGGCTTGATCATCAAATCAAGCTGAGAGGCTACCGGATTGAGCTGGGGGAAATTGAACTTGCGCTTATGGCACTCGATGAAGTTGATAAAGCCGCTGTCATTGATCTAACCGATCAGGCTGGAGAAAAACAGCTGGCTGCTTATATTGAATTAAAAGAAAAAGAGATGACGACCTTTTTACTAAGAAAAAAATTATCAGAGCAGCTGCCAGCTTATATGGTCCCAGCGTATATTGTCATACTAGATGAGCTCCCGCTAACTCAAAACGGAAAAGTCAATCGAGCAGCACTGCCTGATCCATTGCTGTCTCAAGTGGAAACAGAGGTTGAATGGTCTAAGGAAAAAGCGGTCATCGAAGAGATCATAATAGATACAGCAAAAGATATCTTAGGGCATGAAAAGATCGACCCAGCTGATCATTTTTATCAGCTTGGCGGTGACTCCATTAAGGCGATTCAATTTATTGCGAAGTTAAAAGACAAGGGACTCTATTTAAAAACAAAAGATATATTTACTTATCCAATTTTTAGAGAAATGGCACAAGTCGTCCAGCAAGAACCGGCATTACATATCTCACAAGAGCAGGCTGAGGGCGATGTGAAATCGATACCAATTGTCGAATGGTTCTGGTCCCAGCGGTTAAAAGACGAACATTTCTGGCATCAATCCATCATTGTTCATTCAAAGAAGAAGATGGATGAAAGGATCTTGAACGATGCTTTAAAAGAGCTGGTCATTCATCATGATGGATTAAGGTTAAAAGTACAAGAAACGACAAACACACTCTATTATGATGAAAGCATGCAGCATATTCCGCTGATGATACACGATTTCACGGAGCTGTCAGAAGAGAATGTGCAAGAAGCGTTAAAAGAAGTGGGTTTTCAGTTGAAGCAGAGGACCCATCTTTATCAAGGACCATTAATTCAGGCAGCACTTTGTCAAACCACAGCTCAATCACATCTCATTTTTGCCGCACATCATCTTTTAGCTGACGGCATGTCATGGCAAATTCTTGTGGAGGACTTGATGAAATTATTGCATGCAGAAAAGGTCACAGCAGAGATGCTTCCGCTCAAAACACATTCATATCAGACGTTTGCGGAGCGGATGAACCAGTATGCAGCATCAGGTGATGTAAAAAAGGAATTCAGCTATTGGCAAAAAGAGGTGCAGGATATTCAGCCTTTGTATCAAGTGGCTGCAAATGAGGGATATGTCAAAGATGAAATCAAATTGACCAAGGTATTATCAGTTGAGCTGACGGATCAATTGATCAATCAAGCGAACAAGGCGTATCAAACGCAGCCTCATGAATTGTTAATCTCAGCGTTAACGCAAGCCTGTTCTCAGCAAACGAATCAAAAGCAGATTTCTTTAGAATTAGAAGGCCATGGCAGGGATGCTGTGCAGGAAGATATTGATGTGTCTAGAACGTTCGGATGGTTTACAACCATGTATCCAGTGAATGTGAATGTTTCTGAATCTGTTGCAGATCATATTCGGGCTGTCAAAGAAACGATACGTGAAGTACCAAATAAAGGTGCAGTCTATGGTCTGTTGTCACTCATCAATAGACAGCTTCCGGACCATTCAGCGCCACAACTACGGTTTAACTATTTAGGTGAGATCGATCAGGTACTTAAACAATCACCTGATTATGAGATGTCCTATTTTTCTTCAGGTGCTGATTCGTCATTAGATAATCAATTAACAACCGTCATCGATATGGTCGCAACAATCAAGGGTGGTCAGCTGATTTTCCATCTATCTTTTAGTGAAAAACAGCTGAGTGAAACAGAGATGACGCAGCTTTTGCATGAGGTAGAGCGGCAAATTGAACGTTTGGTTCAGCATTGTCTAGAGACGGAAGAGATCGAATTTACACCGTCTGACTTTGAGACAGTGGACATGTCTCTTGAAGAAATGGATTCGTTATTTACATGAGGAAGAGTCAGCACATTGTCTACATTTCATTTGTCCTGGCAATGTTATGGATCAGTAGTGTTGCCGGCCAAACAAATGCACAAGCAGCGATTTCATCTAAGGCCATTGATCAAGTGATTGAAGAACAGATGGAGCATGGGCGCATTCCAGGCATGTCCGTTGTGGTTGTGAAAAAGGACCAAGTGGTGTACCAAAAAGGCTTTGGTTATGCGGAGCGAAAGAAGAAGGAGCCTGTGACAGACAGCACTTTTTTTGAAATTGGCTCTACATCAAAGGCGTTTACCGCCCTTGCTATTGTTGACCTAGAGAAACAAGGGAAAATAGATCTGAAAGAACCGGTAAGTAGCTATATTCCAGGTTTTTTTCCAACGTACCATGGCAAGCCTCAGCGGATCACAGTGGATCAATTGATGCATCACACAAGCGGCATTCCCTTTCAAACCATTGCGCTTATCCAGCCAGATGATGCAAAGGATGCGTTGAAAAAAACAGTCCATCAGCTGAAATCAATCGAACTTAACCGCAAGCCGGGAAGCTCCTTTGAATATGCCACCATCAACTATGATGTCCTTGGTCTCATCATTGAAAATGTAACAAGGCAGCCATATGAGGCATATATGAAAGGGCTGTTTAAAAGACATCATCTTGACCAAACGGAGGCTGGGCCCGAACGAATGAAGCACGGTGTTGTTTCGGAAGGGTTTAAACTGCAATTCCTTGCTCCGCATGTTTATCACGCACCGGAATATCGAGGCAATACCCCTGCTGGCTATATTGTGATGAATAGCCAGGAGGTTGGTACTTGGCTGCAATATCAATTGACCGATTCAACGTGGTCTCGTTTTGTGAAAAATCCTGATCACTTGACTGTGAATGTCCCAGACGAAGGGAAGCATGTCTATTACAATGCCGGCTGGTATATAGAAAAAAAACATGAGCATGTGAAATCGTTATTCCATGCAGGCTCTAACCCAAATTATTCATCATTTTTTCTGATCCAGCCAAAAGAAGGCGTTGCGATCGGAGTGTTAGCAAATATGAATAGCAGCTACACCGAACAAACGGCTCGTCTTGTTGCCAAAGCGATTGTGGGAACAAATGATCAAGAAGAATCATCAATGGATCCATTTCAGCTCATTGATCAATTGAGTCTTGCCGCTACATGTCTTTTTATTTTACTGCAAACGGTGTCTATTCTTCGATTTATCAAGTGGAGGAAGCGTGTAAAAAGTGGTGCTGTGGTTCAGCGGAAAATGACACTTGGCGTTTGGCTGAAAGGTCTCTGCTGGGTATTGCTCTTGATCGGAATATTGATCCTGCCAATGATTCTATCGCAGGCTGCCTTTAATGGGCTGCCTTGGAAAATGATTTTTGTATGGGGACCTTCCTCTCTCATTGAACTAGCGATCTCTTATTATTTGTTTTTTGTTTGGTTTTGTACGATTGGTTTCATCAAAGGATTCATGGTGACATCTACTGCTGGAAAGAGAGGACAAAAAGATGACCATCAAACAGATTTCGGGCATTCATCCTTATAATGATTTGTTTTATCGCAGCTGCTTCTTCAATTGCTTTTTCCCGATTGTCAAGCTGCATGATCAAGAAGTCGCTCCATACTTATTAAATGATCAATTCGCATATGAACTTACAGAAGAAGGTTTTTTGCAGATTGACTGGATGTCGACACACGATCCAGAAAAGATTATGAATTTACAAGGCATTCAAGTCGAAAAAATCACGCGTTGTGCCAATCTCACTGAGAAAGTCAAACAAGATGTGACGCTGAATCGCCCGGTTATTGTGTGGGTAGATCCTTACGTTCAGCGAGGTAGAAAAGAGTATTTGACGACACATAGCCGGCATTCGATTTTAATCACGGGTTTTCATGAAAATCAGCAAATTTTCCATGTATTAGAGAATCGGCATTTAGATAATTTGTCGTATGAGCATCAAGTGTTGCCATATACAGACGTGCAGAAAGGATATGACACCTTTCATGATTATTTTCAGCCGAATGATCAATTTCATTCCTATGCGGCTTTCCACTTTGATTCGAAAAAGGTCTCGACTGAATTATTTGCTCAAAAAACAGCTTATTTCCTGAGAAATATGCATGGTCAGCTTGACGCAATAGAAAAAGGAATCACAGCACTCGAAACATTTTATGAGCAGTTTTCGCAATTGAATGACATCGAGAAGCTCGTGGCATCTTTCAATCAGGTCATCAATACGAAGAAAGTGGAGCTGTATCGGCTGAGTCTGATCAAAGAAGATCTGCCTGAGTTGATGCGGTGGATGGAACGTATTTTAGCAGAATGGGAGAAAGCGAGGCATCAGGCAGCGAAACTCCTTTTTTCAGGTGACATGTCCAGCAGGTACCAAGCCAGCATCAAAGCTTCCTTAGAACAAATTATCCATGATGAAAAAAACTGGCTTGAAGCGTTGGCAATCAAATGCAAAAGGGAGTGTGGCGTGTCGTGAAGTTATTTTGCTTACCGTACGCAGGTGGAGCAAGCACCGTATTCAGTACGTGGAAATCTTATATAGACCTGTCGATAGAAATTCGTGCACTTGAACTCCCTGGACACGGGACAAGAATGACAGAGCCTGTGCTGACCGATTTACAGCAGGTCGCAGATGATCTTTATTTACAGGCGTCCTCTTTCTTAAAAGATGGAGAGCCCTACGCCATTTTCGGTCATAGTATGGGAGCTGTCCTTGCATACGAATTACAAAAAAGAATGAAAACAAGATTCAACAAAGAGCCTGTCCATGTCTTTTATTCTGGACGCTTTCCACCACATATTCCAGAAAAGAAAGTCTATCATCAGCTGTCAGATACCAAATTAAAAGAGGCGATTATTGCAATGGGCGGCGTTCCTGAGGAGCTTGCCGATAACCATGCAGTACTTGATTTCTTTCTGCCGATTTTAAGAGCAGACTTTCAGCTTCTAGAGACCTATCAGTGTGATGAAGTCGTTCCAGCTGCTTGTCCAATTTCTATTTTTTATGGTACGCGAGATTTGCCTTCTGTGCTGTTTGATTTAGACGATTGGGACCAATATACAAGCGAAGATTGTGCGTTTTTTGAATTCGATGGAGATCACTTTTTTATTCATTCATTAACAAATGAAGTGGTAGAGAAAATCAATGTCATTTTAAAGCGAATTGGAGTGTTGGAGAAATGAACACGAAGCACATAGGCGTGATTGGAGCAGGTGTGATGGGGGCTGATATGGCTTTAGACCTTTCAGCAAATGGCTATCAAGTCACACTAGTTGATATCACAGAAGAAAAACTAAACGAAGCGCTAGAAAAAATCAAGAAGACATACCAATTGGTTCAATTTGTGAGAAAGAAGAAAATTTCGTTGTCTTTAGAAAACGTATTGTCTCAAATCCAGCTAACGACTTCATTTGAAGGCTTACATGATGCGCATATCGTCATTGAAAATGTGACAGAAGATTGGGAGATGAAAAAACCAATTTATGAAAAGCTGCGAGATATATGTGCGAAAGAAACCATTTATTTTGTCAACACAAGCTGTATTTCCATCACAAAGGTAGGGGCCCTTATGCATTACCCTGAGAAGGTTATTGGGGCGCATTTTATGAACCCTGTTCCTCTTAAAGCGTTAGTTGAAGTGATTAGAGGAAAAGCAACGTCTGATGACACAGTTGAAACGGCAAAAGGTTTCTTGAAATCCTTTGATAAAACACCTGTAGTGGTACATGATCTCCCAGGATTTGTTTCCAACCGAGTGCTTATGCTGACAATCAACGAAGCCATTTGGACGGTGCAAGATCAAGTTGCCACACCAGCGGATGTCGATAAAATTTTCCGCGGAGGTTTCGGTCATAAAATGGGTCCACTTGCGACAGGTGACTTGATCGGGCTCGATACGATTTTGAATTCATTGCTTGTTTTATACGAGAGTTACAAAGATCCGAAGTTCCGTCCGTGTCCTCTACTTGTCAAAATGGTCGACGCAGGCGAGTACGGAAAAAAATCAGGTAAGGGCTTTTTCCAATATGACATGTGAGAGGAGAAAACAAAATGGCTAAGCAAATCAAGTGTGTTGTCTGGGATTTAGATCATACATTATGGGATGGGATTTTACTTGAATCAGATGAGGTGACGTTAAAGCCATCGATCAAGGAAGTGTTAACGGAGCTAGATGAGCGCGGTATCCTTCTTTCTATCGCAAGCCGAAATGATGAAACAGCCGTGAAGGAAAAGCTCTCCGCCTTCGGAATCGATCATTTCTTCCTCTATCCAGAGATTCATTGGAATGCCAAATCTAGTTCATTAAAGAGAATCAGCGAGCGCTTGAATATTCATAAAGATACCATTCTCTTTATTGATGATCAGCCATTTGAACGAGAAGAAGTGAAGGCTGTTCATCCGGAGATTACGTGCTGGGATGCGGTGGATTATATGACGTTGCTCACAGATGATCGGCTGCGTCCAGTCTTTATCACAGAGGATGCAAGACGACGTAGAAAAATGTACTTAGAAGCGGATAAAAGGCAGCAGGAAGAAGAGAAATATGAAGGGCCGCCTGAGAAATTTTTGGCGTCTTTACATATGAAATTCGTTATATCGGAAGCAGGAGAACAGGACCTCCAGCGAGCCGAAGAACTAACTGTCCGTACCAATCAATTAAATGCAAGCGGAAAAACCTACGATTATGCAGAGCTTGATTACTTCCGTCAATCAGATGCTCACTTGCTGCTTGTCTGTGAACTTGAAGACAAATTCGGGTCCTATGGGAAAATTGGACTCTCATTAATAGAAGAAATAGGTGACACCTGGCATGTCAAACTGCTGCTCATGTCTTGCCGCGTCATGTCTCGAGGTGTCGGGACCATTTTACTCACAACGATTTTGCAAGAAGCGAAAAAGCGAGGAAAGCGGCTTGTGGCCGACTTTAAACAAACAGACCGAAACCGCATGATGTATATCACATACAAGTTTGCGAATTTCAAAGAAATCGAGAATGGGGAGGATGGCTATATTTTGTTTGAAAACGATTTAAGCTTGATTCAGCCTTTCCCAGAATACGTAGATGTCAAAGTTGAGATTGACCAAAAAGCCCCAGCCAAACAATAAAAAAGCGAAAAGCGAGGAGATTGAATCATGAACCTACACGAACAAGTAAGAGCATATATTGAGCAAAACCTAGTGGTATTTGATGAAGAAATTGAGTTAGGAAATGATGATCACATTTTTGAACAAGGTTTTGTCAATTCTCTTTTTGCGATGAAACTAGTGAACTACATTGAACATGACTTTCACTTCCAGTTAGACAACGAAGACCTCGACATTGCCAATTTTAGTACGGTCAATCGCATTGTCTCCTTAATTGAGAAAAAACAACAGGGGGCGGCCCTTCATGAAAACAGCTGAACAAACAATTGATGCCATTGAGGAAATACGACAGTATTGCGATGAACATATCCGCCCGTTTGCCAATGAATTCGATGAAACAGAACATTTGCCGGAGTCGCTGATTCTCGATATGGCGAAAAGAGGCTACTTGGCAGCAGGTATCCCATCATCCTATCAAGGACTGGGGCTTAATCCGATTGCGTATGGACAGTTCACTGAACAAGTAGGGAAAGCTTGCTGTAATGTACGGACATTATTGACAGTGAACTCTCTCGTAGGAGAAGCCATTCTTCGTTATGGAACAGAAGACCAAAAACAAGGCTGGCTCGTTGCATTAGCCAAAGGGGAAAAAATCGGTGCCTTTGCTTTGTCAGAGCCGAATATTGGATCAGATGCCAATCATGTTGAAACAAGCTATCAAAAGGATGGACAGTCTTATGTCTTGAATGGGAAGAAAAAGTGGATTTCCTTTGGAGCGATTGCGGATTTCTTTATTGTGATTGCTAGAGATGGCGAACAAGTCACCGCATTCCTTGTCGAGCGAGATCAGCCAGGTGTAGAGATTGAGAGGATTACAGGAATGATGGCCAACCGAGCGTCTTATTTAGCAGAAATCACCCTCGATCATGTACAGGTGCATGAAGACTGTGTCTTAGGACCAGTTGGGGGCGGATTTAACCATGTGGTGTCACTTGCTTTAGATCATGGAAGGTACAGTGTTGCTTGGGCAGGGCTTGCCATTGCACAGGAAGCCGTTGATTCTCTCGTCACGTATTCACGTAAAAGAACACAATTTAATGAAAAACTGTACAAGCATCAAATGATCAAAGGCATGATCGGAGATGCGGTCACCCAGCTCCATGCAGCGAGAGCCTTATGCCTAAAGGCCGGAGAAATGAGACAAGCGCAGCATCCTGATGCCATCACAGAGACATCAATCGCAAAATATTTCACATCTAAAATCGCCGTTGATATTACAAATACAAATGTCCAAATCCATGGGGGAAGCGGATTTAGCCGGGAAAATTCAGCTTCAAGACTGTATCGTGAAGCGAAGGTGCTTGAAATTATTGAAGGGACTTCACAAATTCAGCAGCAGGTCATTGCTAACTATGGTTTACGCCATTATTTCGTGAAGCATTCTTAGAGAGAAAGGAGATGATCCCATGGCTTTAAAGCCGCAGAAGCTGGATAAACAGAACATTGAAAATATGTTAGGTATCACTACGATCCAAGAAGGACTGCTGTTTCATCATTTAATGGAACCAAACGGAACGGCTTATTTTGAACAACTGCTGATCCAGATAGATGGTCCGCTTGATCGAGAAATCTTTGAACAATCTTGGACGAATGTCACCAAACAGCATGAAATGCTTAGAACATTGTTTAGATGGCAGGAGCTCGCAAGGCCTGTACAAATTGTTCTGAAACAGCATCAGCCTGACATTCGATATCGTGATTTGACTCAAACTGTGCAGCCTCTTCATCTGCTGAAAGAGGAAGTGGCGACACAGGAACGAGAAGAACGTTTTGATCTACAGCAAGTCCCATTTCGTCTGACGTTATGTGAGGTAAATGAAGAAGTCAGCTGGGTTCTCATTAGCTTCCACCACATTTTATTGGATGGATGGAGCCTTGGGATTGTATTAAGTGATTGGATGAGTGCATATGAGCGTTTATCAAATGGGGACAAACCGCTTCTTGAACAAAGGCCGTCCTACCAATCATTTGTCAAATGGCAGCAGAACATCCTTCAGCAGACAGAAGCACAGGCCTCCTATTGGAAAAATGTTTTCAACGGCTGGAGTTATGCAGAACTGCTTCCGAAGTCAGGCAGCATACATGAAGCTTCAGCAGCCTTTCACAAATATGAACATCAAGTGGATGCTTCTATTGCTGAGAGCCTGAGCGAATTCACGAACAAACATGACGTGACATTGGCATCTGTGATGTATACGCTGTGGGGCGTTTTGCTATCTAAGTATGCCAACCAAGATGATATTGTGTTTGGAACAACAGTATCAGGAAGAAATGCGGATGTCCCTCATATCGAGAAGATGACTGGCCTGTTCATTAACACATTACCGCTGCGGGTCTCATTCGAACAGGATAGGTCTATTCTTGAACTTATGCAGCAAGTCAATCGTGAGGTAGCTGTGAGAAATGAATATGAACATACGCCGCTATCTGATTTAAAGAAGTATGCAGGGATGACAGCAGAGCAATCGTTATTTGATTCAATCGTCGTCATTGAAAACTATCCACTTGATCGAATGCTAACGAAAAGCGATCATCCTGTTCGTATTCGTGGATTTGAGATGACAGAGCAGACGGAATTCGATCTTACGCTTAGTGTGCAGGCGTTTGATGATCAGCTGCATTTCTCATTGGTGTATAACCCCGTCAGTTTTTCAGCTGAACAAATCGAAAAGTGGTGTCAGCATTTTCTCCATCTCCTGTCTGATGCCTGTGCTCATCCGCACAAATCTGCGTCTCAATTACAGCTGCTATCAGAAGAAGAGAAACAAAAGCAGCTAGCGGTCTTTCGTCAATATGGCGGGGCAACTTCTTGCAATGAACCGACGGTGATTGACCTATTTGAAGAGCAAGTGGAACAAACGCCAGCGGCAGCGGCAGTTGAGTTTGGCGATACGACGGTTACATATGAACAACTCAACAAGAGAGTGAATCAGCTCGCACATTATTTACAAAAGAAAGGGGTCAAACAGGAGCAGCGTGTCGGTATTTTAGCAGAGCATTCCATTGAAATGGTGATAGCATGCTTGGCCATTTTAAAAGCTGGCGGTGCTTACGTACCAATTGATCCTGAATACCCGCAGGAACGAATAGAATATTTATTAGAAGACAGCGGAGTAGAATGGCTCCTAACACATCCGATTAACGGGCTTACTTATGCCTATAACGGAGAAAAAATTGATATTACACAGCCGGATCTATACACCGGACCATCAGACAACCTGGCAACAGCCATCACCTCAGATCAAACAGCCTACTGCATTTATACATCAGGAACGACAGGAAGACCTAAAGGTGTACTCATTCACCATCTTGGCTTAGCCAACTATATTGATTGGGCGAAACAAGTATATGTTCGAGGAGAAACAAGGCATTTTGCTTTGTATACTTCACTGTCATTTGACCTGACGGTTACTTCTATTTTCACACCACTGATTTCAGGAAATACCATCATGATTTATCACCATGAAAACAGGCAGCTGCTTGTCGAAGACATTATAAAAGAAAATCGCGTACATGTGATGAAACTGACACCATCTCATTTACAGTTTATTAAGCATCTGTCTTTCCCAGACAGCCAAATGAAATGCTTCATTTTAGGCGGAGAACAACTGGAAGCATCTCTAGCGAAATCCATACAGCAATCATTCCCTCAGCCAATTGAAATTGTAAATGAATATGGACCGACTGAAACGGTTGTTGGCTGCATGATTCATCGATATGACGCAGACCGTGATCAAGACGTGTATGTGCCGATTGGTAAGCCCGCTCAGCATGCAGATATTCTTCTTTTTGACAGACATATGAATCTCATGCCGGAAGGGACCGTCGGCGAATTATATATTGGGGGAAAAGGTGTCGCAAAAGGCTATTTGAATCGCCCGGAACTAACCGAAGAGCGATTTGTCGATCACCCTTTCCAGCCAGGAGAAAAAATTTATAAAACGGGTGATGCAGCCCGCATCCTGCCTAATGGACTTATTCAGTTTTTAGGACGAAATGATGATCAAGTGAAGCTGAGAGGCTATCGTATCGAAACAGGTGAAATTGAATTCTGGCTGAATGAACAGCCAGGGGTCAAAGCAGCAGCTGTCGTTGTGAAGCCAGATGCCTCTGGTACACCATGTTTGGCAGCGTATGTTGTTACGACAGTCATACTAGATGAACCTGCCATGAAACAAGCATTGGCTGATCAGCTGCCGGATTATATGATTCCATCGCACTTTGTGCAATTGGATGATATGCCGCTGACTGCTAATGGCAAGCTAGATAAACGGGCACTGCCTGCTTTGAAGCAGGCACAGAAAACGAAAAAGCTGGCGGGCTCTGACAATCTTTCTGAAACAGAGAAGGTCATTCAGGACATATGGGAAAAAGTCCTTGGCTTAGATGAGGTAAGCGTTCATGACAAATTTTTTGACATTGGCGGGCATTCTCTCAATCTGATCCATGTCAACCAACAGCTGGCTAAGCAATTAAATCAAAGCATTCCAATGGTAGAAATGTTCCGCCGTCCGACGATTAGAGAGCTTGCAGCGTATTTAAGCGGCGCATCAGAGCAGGAAGCGGCAGGCACGCAGCCTGCGAACCAAAAGAGAAGAAAAGACAACGAGCCAATTGCGATTATTGGAATGGCAGGTAAATTCCCTGGTGCGAAAAATGTTGAGGCATTTTGGCGGAATTTGAAGAAAGGAGAAGAATCGATTTCATTCTTTACCGATGAAGAACTGCTCGAAGCTGGAATTGACCGTCAAACCTTCGAGCGTTCCGATTATGTGAGAGCAAAAGGTGTGATCGATGGACCTGATTTATTTGACGCAGCCTTCTTCGGTTATTCGCCAGGTCAGGCTGAAATGATGGATCCTCAAATCCGCCTCCTGCATGAGTACGCCTATAAGGCCCTAGAAGATGCAGGATACGTACAGGAAGATTATCCAGGTAAGGTCGGTTTGTTTACTGGGTCCACATCGAATTTTCAATGGATTCAGCGATTTGCATCTTCCCTTGATAGCAGTATGTCAGAGCTGTTTGAAGTGGGTTCACTCAATGATACGTATACCGTGAGTACAAGAATTGCCCATAAATTGAATTTGAAAGGGCCGGCACTGACGCTTCAAACCGCTTGTTCGACCTCTCTGGTCGCCCTGCATTTGGCCTGTCAATCCATCGTAAATGGTGATTCAGATGTAGCGCTTGCGGGAGGGGTGTCAATCTTGCACCCAGTAAAATCAGGCTACATTTATCAGCAGAACATGGTGAAATCAAGCGATGGTCATTGCCGCGCCTTTGACGATCAAGCAGATGGAACAGTGGGCGGAGATGGCGTTGGTCTTGTTGCTTTAAAAGCACTTAGTGAAGCCATAGAAGATGGTGACCATATTTATGCGGTCATTAAGGGCTCTGCCATCAACAATGATGGTGATCAAAAGGTTGGCTTCAATGCACCAAGCGTGGAAGGACAGACTCGTGTCATTCAGGATGCCTTACATCAGGCAGATGTTTCACCAGATACGATTGAATATGTGGAAACACACGGAACAGGAACGTCTCTTGGTGATCCGATAGAAATAGAGGCGCTCTCAAAAGCTTTCCAAACAGAGAAAAAACAATTTTGCCGCATTGGGTCTGTGAAAACAAATATTGGACATTTGGATGCAGCAGCAGGAGCCGCTGGCTTGATCAAAGCCGTGCTCTCGCTTCAGCATCATACATTTGTGCCAAGTCTTCACTTCAAAAAGGCCAATGAAAACATCGCATTTGAGCATAGTCCATTCTTTGTGAACACCGAACTGACCGACTGGAAGCAGCCAGCTTCACATTTACGCCGGGCTGGGGTGAGCTCATTTGGAATGGGTGGAACAAATGCACATGTCATATTGGAAGAAGCACCACAAAGAGATCGTAAGCAAATGCCTCGTTCTGCTGAGCTGCTTGTCCTATCAGCGAAGAGCAAAACGAGCATGGAAAGAATGAAAGAAAAACTCGTGAACCAAATTGAAAACACGACTTCTATCAATTTGGCAGACGCAGCATATACCCTGCAAACAGGCAGACAATTCTTTGGTTTCCGTCAAGCATTTGTTGCCGGCAGCAGAGAAGATGCTTTGCGTGTGTTAACAGAAAAGCAAGGCAAGGGCATTGGAAAGCTCATGCATTCGCATGTTGAAAAGCAGAAGATTATTTTTATGTTTTCAGGACAAGGCAACCAATACCTCAATATGGGATTGAATTTGTATCAGGAAGAGCCTTATTTTAAGGAGCAAATGGATGCTTGTTTTAAAGCATATGAAGAAGCAACTGGGCGAAGTCTTGCCCGTATTCTTTATCCATTAGCGGCTGAAACAGAAAAGGCGCGCGAAAAATTGGCAAGCACTCAATATGCACAGCCAGCCATTTTTGCCATTGAATATGCACTCTCAATGCTCTTCATTGCTTGGGGCATTCGTCCTGATGCGATGATCGGCTATAGTTTTGGCGAATTAACGGCAGCAGCTGTATCTGGCGTATTCAGCTTAAAAGATGCGATGTCCATGGTCGCCTATCGCGCGAACGCCATGCAGGCGTCACCAGCTGGCGTCATGATGAGTGTTCCGTTACCTGAAGCAGAGTTAAAACCGATGCTTCCAAAGGAAGTTTCTCTTGCGGTGGTCAATGATTCCTCTTGTATCGTATCAGGGCTTGAAGAGGCGATCAGTGAATTTGAAAAAGAACTGAGGAACAACAGATTGATGTGTATGCGATTAGGCGGAACCATTGCGGCCCACTCACATGTCATGAAGGAGGCAGCGGAGCAATTCGGAGAAAAATTGCAGCATATAAAAGCCAATCAGCTCCGTATTCCATTCATTTCGAATTTATCAGGAGATTGGATGACAGACACGAGTGCTGGAGATGTGTCTTATTGGAAACGGCATATGACCGATACGGTTCGCTTTGCTGAAGGCATCACGAATATCTTACAAGAGGAAAATATTCAATTAATTGAGATTGGACCAGGACAAGATTTAAGCGTGATGGTCAACCGGTCTCTCAATGGCCTGAATCAACATGTGTGCCATGTGTTAAGACATGCAAAACAAGATGTGACAGATACTGAATTTTTACTTGGACAGATCGGACGCCTATGGACACACGGGTTATCCATTGATTGGGATCGATTCCATATGAACCGTCAGCCGCTGAAAATGCCACTACCAACATATGCGTTTGATCGTACCTCCTATTGGTATGATGCATCAGATAGTGTAAAGCGCGACAAACCAAAGCAGGCAGGAAGAAAGCAGCAAATGGAAGAATGGTTCTATACCCCTCATTGGGAAGCGGATCTTTTACCTGGTGCGCCATCAGATGTTTCTTCTGCCGGAGCCATGCTTTTGTTTGCAGAGACATCTGTTTTCGGAGAGAAAGTAGCAGCTGAACTTCTGACGAAACGGAAAGAGCACGTTGTGGTTCATAAAGGAGAACAATTTACGAAGCATGATGAAAAAACCTATACCATTCGTTCACATGAGCCTTCTGATTATGAAAAGCTCATATCAAATCTCGTAAATGATCAAATCAACGTGACAGATGTTTGTCATCTTTGGGGACTTTCAGATCGACAACCATCTCACACGGAAGAAGAATGGGTGAAGCACACGCAGCAAAATGCCTATTACTCCTTGCTTTATATCGGCCAGGCGCTGAAGAAATATGTCTTGGACCAAAAGGTGTCGATGACAGTTCTTTCCTCATTGACATATGCCGTTGGCGGAGAGCCTGTGCTTTATCCTGAAAAAGCGATCCATCTTGGACCTGCCTTGGTTATTTCTCAAGAAACACCGACCTTGCGTTATCGCATTCTTGATGTGGATCGTCCAGTGGAAAATGGGGTTCAGGAAAAGAGATTGTTGAAACAAATCAGCGATGAACTAGACCGGGAGTATGGACAGCTTCTCACTGTCTATCGACGGAATAAGCGATATGTGAAAAAGTATGCGAAAGGTTCAGTTCCCGAAACAGGACATGCTCACTTAGCTAAAAAAGATGGTGTGTACATGTTAATTGGCGGGCTTGGGTTTATTGGATTGAATCTCGCCCAGACTTTGGCCGAGCAAACTAAGGGGAAATTGATCTTAACGAGCAGGTCTGGACTGCCTGATAGAAGCAAGTGGCAAGAATGGCTGGCTACGCATGATGAACAAGATCCAACCAAGAAAAAAATTCAAAAGGTCATGGCACTAGAAGAGGCTGGCGCAGAAGTTCTGATAAAGAAAGTGGACGTTCGTCACCGGGAAGATATCCAGCAATTAATCAACGCAGTGGATGCCTCCTATGGCCAGATTGACGGTGTAATCTATGCAGCAGGAGTGACAGGCGATCAATCATTCCGGGTGATGGAGCAAACAGATGACACTTTCTCAGAACCGCATTTTGAGGCGAAGATGAACGGTGTACTTCATCTCGATGCCGCCTTAGGTGATCGATCACTTGATTTCTGCTTTGTTCTGTCATCTTTGTCGCCGATATTGGGCGGACTTGGTTTTACAGCTTATACAGCCGTGAATCATTTCATTGATGCGTACGTGCATGAACGCAATCTACGTTCACAAACGCAGTGGTCTGTGATTAGCTTTGACGGCTGGGAATTTGAGCAGGGTAAGCAGCTGGATCTTCCAATCGGAGATGACCTCACCGAAACGTTGATGACAGAAAAAGATGGAAGAATGATCTTCGAACGATTACTTTCACTGCAACAAGTTGAACAAATTGTTATTTCGACAACAGACTTACATGATCGAATTCACCGGTATGTAGATCGTTTATCCCGTGAAGAAGAGAGCGGCGGAGAGTATGTACAAGATGGAACTTTGTATTCTCGACCAGCGCTGTCAACGAATTATGTGGCACCTGAAACGGAGCTGGAGAAGGAACTAAGTCAACAGTGGCAAGCTTTCTTTAAGATTGACGAAATTGGCATAGATGATCATTTCTTTGAAATGGGTGGAGATTCCCTAAAGGCGATCACCTTTATTGGTATCATTCATCGCGCATTCAGTGTAGAGCTGACGCTGCCTCAATTCTTCCAAATGCCAACGATTCGATCAATGGCAGAATATATCGATCAAGCAGATACAGCGGCTTATCATGTGATTGAAAAAGCAGAAGTGAAGGAACATTATCCTCTGTCGTCTGCGCAAAAACGCTTGTATCTCATGCAGCAAATGGATCTGAGCAGCACAGGATACAACGAATTTAAAGCGGGGCGAATCAAAGGGAAGCTCGATATCAGCAGATTGGAATGGGCATTTCAGCAGCTCATTAAGCGTCATGAAAGTTTGCGGACAGCGTTTGTACTCGAGAATGGCGTGCCTTATCAAAAGATCGAACAAGAGGTGCCGTTTGCTGTCACATTGTTTGACCTCACAAAGGGATCGACACAAGCATCTGAGGAAGATCAAAAACAAGTGATTGAGCAATTTTTGACTGCCTTTACATTAAGTGAGGCTCCATTGATGAGGGTAGGTGTGATGAAGGTGGCAGAAGAGGAGTTCGTGCTCATGCTGGACATGCATCACATTGTCTCAGATGGTCTTTCTCAAGATATTTTGGTCAACGACTTTATGCAGTTATATGACGGAAGGACGCTTGAGCCTCTAGCTCTTCAATATAAAGATTTTTCTGAATGGCAAAATGACATGCTTGCTTCTGATGCCCTTAAAGCATCGAGTGACTACTGGAAAAACCGTTTAGAAGGTGCACCTGCACTTGATCTGCCAACAGATTTCGACCGGCCTGAGGTGAGACAATTCCGCGGCGGACATTATACGTTCCGTATTGAAGAAGCGGAGCTGAACGCGTTTAAACAGGTCATTTTAAAAGAAGACGCAACGCTGTTTATGGGGCTGTTAAGTCTGTATCAGATTCTGCTTCATAAATTAAGCGGGCAATCAGATATCACGGTTGGGGTTCCAGTAGCAGGAAGAAAACAAGAGGAGCTGCAGCAAGTCATCGGTATCTTTGTCAATATGCTGCCCCTTCGTTTATATCCTAAAGCAGAGATGACGTACAGTGAATTCCTTCACGATGTGAAGGCGCATGTGATCGATGATTTCGGACATCAAGAATTTCAATATGAACAAATGGTCCAAGACCTGCAGCTGAGCCGGAATGTCAGCCGAAATCTATTGTTTGATGCTGTGTTCGCTTTACAAAATATGAATCAGCCAGAACTGAAGGTAGGCGGTTTAACCTTTAGTGATTATCCGTATGAGACAGGAACGTCGCGGTTTGATTTACTGTGGATTGCGTTTGAGCAGGAAGACGGTCTTTCTTCAACGATTGAATATAATACAGCGCTTTTCACAGAGGAAACCATTCATCGGATTGCCGGCTTACTAAAAGACATCATGCGAGCTGTCTCAATAGATGCAGTGAGATTAGAGGATATCGAACTGATTTCTTCATTCAAGCAATTAGACGACGTATCTCTTTTCGAATTAGATGACTTAAAAATATAAGTAAAGAGGTGAACGGAAGAGTGATTGAACATGATGATTTTCAACTGAAAGCAGCGGCAAAAGAAAAGGTGAAGGAAAGAGCCTACTGGACATCTATTTTATCAGGTGTCCAGCTGGATGGCCGCATTCCCCATACGGTTTCACAAGCCAAGCCTGCTGCAATGAACCGATCGCTTCATTCGTCCTTCCCTATGGCTGTGAACCAGTCGTTAAAGCAATTATGTGGAGATTCTGATTTGCGGATGTTTATCGTGCTGACCACAGCTGCTTTTGGCTTGCTGCAACGTTACAGCGGAAAAACTGAGTTGATGGTGACTGTTCCTACAATGGAACAGTCCGCCAATCAATCTGCCATTAATCATATGCTGCCACTCAAGGCAGAGATTGATCCTCATATGAGCTTCAGCGCAGGGTTAGATGCAGTGAAGCGATCGTTTCAGGAGGCAGTACGTCATCAAAACTATCCTGTTCATATTTTAATGGAGGAACTTTGGCATTCATTAGGAGACGGCAAGGAGTGTGTCAATCTGGCATGTGCATTTGAGACATTGCATGGACAGGCTGACCGAATGCAATTAAATGCGGATGTGCTCATTGTTTGGAAGAAAGCACAAGATCAGCTTCATGCCGAAGTTCACTGGGATGCTTCCAACTATGACGATCAAATGATGGAGCAGTTCTCCAGGCATTTCATGACACTCACAGAGCAATTGCTCAAAGCGCCTGAACAAGCGATGAGCACACACTCATTTCTATCTGACATGGAGAAAAGTCAGTTGTTTGATGCGTTTCAAGGGGAGCCGCTCGCTTATCCAGTAGATCGTGATATTGTGTCTTTATTTCAACAGCAAGTCCAGTTGCATCCAGCACGAACGGCCGTTGTGTTTGGCACCACCTCCTATACATATAAAGAGGTTGACCATTTATCGGATCGCATTGCGCTTAGACTCTCTCAAAGTCAGATGACACGGGAGACCCCAGTTGGTCTCAGAATGTATCGGTCTGCTGAACTTGTGATTGCCATTCTTGGCATCTTAAAGGCTGGCTATGCTTATTTACCGATTGATGTCCATCTGCCGATCGAAAGAATTCGGTATATGCTCAAAAACAGTGGCGCTACAGCCATTGTATCGGATGCAGCCGGACATGAAGGATTGGATGTCGAGGTTCATGTCATTCAAGACATGCTTCATGAATCGGAAATAAAAGAAAACCTGACTTGGTCCATTTCGCCTTCGGATATGGCTTATGTCCTGTATACATCAGGTACAACAGGAAATCCGAAAGGGGTCGTCATTGAACATCGTCATGTCATAAATTTGGTGTACGGAATGAAAACACGCTTTTTTGATCTGCTTCCAGATGATTTGCAAGTAGGGATGCTGGCTTCACATATTTTTGATGCGTCTGTTCAAACGTTGTTTCCAACATTGTTGCTTGGACATACGCTGCATATTGCCAAAGATGAAGTCCGTATGGATGGGCATGCGTTGTGGAATTTTTATCAAGAAAACCACATTCAGCTGTCAGATGTGACACCCTCTCATTTAAAGCTGATGAACAAGGCAGCAGGGCAATCGAAACAGGATCTGCCTGCTTTGAACATGCTGCTTGTAGGCGGAGAAGTATTTACAAAAGAGCTGATGGATCAATTTTTACAGCATGTATCAAGTGAAAAACCCATCATGATTAATGCATATGGGCCTACTGAATGTACTGTTCAATCGTCATCCTTTTTGATTCCGCCTGACTGGGATGAACAGGTCATTCCTATTGGGAAGCCGATGCCAAATGAGCGTATCTTCATATGTGACGCGCAAGGGGAGCCAGTTCCGATAGGCGTCTTTGGTGAACTGTATATCTCAGGCGATGGTGTAGGGCGTGGGTACATCAATCATCCTGATCTGAGCAAGGAGAAATTTATCAAAAAACCAGAGTTGAGCAGCGGGGTGTTATACGGTACGGGAGACCTTGCAAGGTGGCGGTTTGATGGGGTATTGGAATTTGCCAAAAGGAACGACAGCCAAGTGAAAATCAGAGGGTATCGAATTGAGCTGGAGGAGATCCGCAGAGCTATTCTTGATGATCCGAATATGCAAGGACTGATCCAAGATGTCATTGTGATCCCTAAGGAGACGACGGAGCAGGACCAATACATTTGCGCATATTTGATGGCAAAACAAGTCATAGATCAGCGTGTACTTCGTCAATCTCTCAGTGGGAGATTACCAGGGTATATGGTGCCAAGACATTTGATTCAAGTAGAGCAATTTCCTTTGAATCTATCAGGGAAATTAGATATTCAAGCGCTGCCGAATCCAGAAGATCAGCTGCCAGGCGGGCAAGAGCCAGTGGCCATTCAAGCACACAATGAAACAGAGCAGAAGCTTGTTCGCATTTTCGCTTCAATTTTACAAGTCCCTGCTTCTCACATTCGATTAGATGAACCGTTTTTTGATCTGGGCGGGAACTCTTTTAATATCGTTGAGCTGTCTAATAAAGTGAAAGAGGAATTTCATCAGGAGCTGACAGTGATGGAGCTGTTCCAATATACAACTGTTTCACAAATAGCAGCCCAATTAAAAAACAAATCAGCAGGACAAGATAAACAAATAGAAGCTGATGGAGAAAATGAAGCGGATGACTTAGAAAGTGCCGCACAACTGTTAGGCGGGATGATAGATGAGTAAGTTAACAGGATTAGAGGTTGCAGTGGTTGGTATGGCCTGCCGATTTCCGGGAGCGAAGAATATTCATAGCTTCTGGGATAACCTTGCAAATGGAAGAGAGTCCATTACGTTTTTTTCTAAGGAAGAATTGCTTGAGGCGGGGGTTGGACAAGAAGCTCTGGATCATGAGCAATATGTACGTGCCAAAGGAGCAGTAGATCAGCATGATCACTTTGATGCAGATTTCTTTGGTTATTCACAGCGTGAGGCAGAAGTAATGGACCCGCAAATCCGCATGTTTCATGAAGTGGCGTGGGAATCCCTTGAAGATGCAGGCTATAACCCTGAAACCTATCAGGAGCCGATCGGTTTATTTGGTGCTGCTTCTGCCAATTTATATTGGCAAGCTGCTTCCATGCTGATGAGAACGAATAACTCATCTGAGCAGTTTGCGGCTGTTCAGTTGACAGATAAAGATTTTATGAACACAAAGGTGTCCTATAAATTGAATTTGAAGGGGCCGAGTGTGGCTGTTGATACGGCTTGTTCCTCCTCTTTGGTTGCAGTTCATTTAGCGGCACGCGCCCTGCTCACTGGGGAATGTAAAATGGCACTCGCTGGCGGCGTCACCATCACGACTCCTCACAAAAAAGGATACATGTATCAAGAGGGCATGATCATGTCCCCTGATGGACACTGCCGAGCCTTTGATGAACAGGCAAAAGGAACAGTTGGCGGCGAGGGCTGTGGAGTTGTTGTACTCAAATCATTAAAGCAGGCACTAAAGGATAAGGATCACATCTATGGGGTGATTAAAGGGTCAGCGTATAACAATGACGGCGGGCGGAAGGTTGGTTACACAGCACCAAGTATTGAAGGGCAAAGTGAAATTATTAAAAAGGCGCTCAAGATCAGTCGTGTAGAAGCCGAGAGCATTTCTTATATTGAAGCACATGGCACAGGTACGACCCTTGGCGATCCAGTTGAAATTGAGTCACTGAATCAAGCCTTTCAAACTGATAAAAAACAGTTTTGTGCCATCGGGTCTGTGAAAACCAATATCGGTCATCTTGATTCAGCGGCAGGCATTGCCGGTTTTATCAAAACGACGCTTAGTCTGTATCATCAGACGCTGCCACCTAGTCTTCATTATGAAAGACCGAATCCAAAAATTGATTTTGAATCAAGCCCGTTTTATGTGAATACAACACCCGTACCATGGACGAAACGAGAGCAGCCGCTGCGTGCTGGGGTCAGTTCATTCGGAGTCGGCGGTACGAATGTACATCTCATCATGGAAGAGGCGCCCATTGCCGATAAACGGTCAGTAGACAAGGATCACGAACTCATGGTGATATCAGCAAGGTCGAAGCAGGCGGTTCAAACGTCTGCTGAGCAAATCATTTCTTATTTAAAAGAACAAAAGGACGTGCCGCTATCCCATGCTGCGTTTACGCTGCAGGAGGGACGAAAGCATTTTCCTTATCGACAAGCATTTCTTGCAAGCCCCGATCGCACATTCCAGTCAGCTGGACAGCCTCAAAAGGCTTTTCAGCAGCCTGCGGTCGTCTGGATGTTTTCTGGTCAAGGTGCACAGTATGTCAATATGGGCAAGGATTTATATGAGAAAGACCCTGTATTTAAACAAACGCTTCAAAAATGTTTTGCCATCATTTTATCCTTGGCAGGTGTTGAGATCGAGAAAGTGTTATATCCAACAACCGAAGCAGACTTCATTGAAGCAGAACAACTCATGCAGCAAACGTCTTATACACAAATCATCTTGTTTAGTTTTGAGTATGCACTCGCATCTAAGCTGATGGGACTAGGCATACGTCCGCATTATTTCATTGGTCATAGTATTGGTGAAATCACAGCTGCTTGTGTGGCCGGTAGCATCCATCTTGAAGATGCGATCCGGATCGTTTTAAAAAGAGGCAATTTGATGCAAAAGATGCCTCCAGGTGATATGGCTGGTGTGACGCTTCCAGCCGAAGAGATTGAGCATGAACTTCCAGAAGGTGTCGAGCTTTCTGCTGTGAATAGCTCGCAATTATCCGTTGTTTCCGGTCCTACAGACCGTTTACAGGTATATATCGAACAAGCTGAGAAAAGAGGGGCTTCTGTCCAAAAGCTGAAAACCTCTCACGCCTTTCATACGAGTATGATGGCTGAAGCGGCCAATCAGTTTAAGGATGTTCTTTCTGAGATCACCTATCAGCAAGGCGAGATACCGATTGTTTCCAATGTGACAGGGAGCTGGTTAACCCACGAGCAAGCAGCATCACCAGATTACTGGGCATCTCATATCAGGCAGCCTGTTTTATTTAGTCAAGGAATAGAGACGTTACTTGGACTTGGAGAGGTTGTCTTCATTGAAGTGGGGCCAGGTCATACATTGACTCAATTCGTGAGACGCCACGATCGCTATGATGTGAATAAAGCAGCTGCTGTTTCATTGGTGAGACATCCAAAAGAGCAAGCTGCTGATGATGAATATATGCAAAAGGCAATAGGAAAGCTGTGGAGTTACGGAGTGGAGCCGAACTGGAGCGCTGTCAGAAAAGAGGAGGCCCCATATCGAGCTTCACTGCCAACGTATCCATTTGAGCATCAAATATTCCCCTCACCACAGTTCAAAGCGGACCAGCTGATGACCGCTTCAACACCATCAGGACAGCAGGAGAATCACTTATCTGATTTTCAAGACTGGTTTTACATTCCGGTGTGGGAGCGCTCTTCACCTGTACTAAAAGAGCAGCATCATCACGGGAAACGTGTGCTGGTCTTTGAGAAAAATGGTCATATCGGCGCCTATTTGAAAGAACGGCATGCGGAGGTCGTCAGCGTATGTCAAAGTGATCATACGATCAAAGAAAATGACCAGCTGATGAAGGCAGACGTTCATATGCTGTCACATTTAGAGTGGGTCATGACTGAATTACAGCAATCTGGATTTATCCCTGAAGAGATCATCTGGATGCATGATGAACTGACGGAGCATACCAAAGACAAGCCAAACTATTTATCTGTGCTCGATCTCGTCAGGCTGATCAGCAAATACCATAACACAAACATGCGTCTTCATCTCGTGACGAGCCAAGCGCATGATGTCATCGGCATAGAGAAGGTCGATCCTCTTCAAGCAACATTAACAGGACTAGCGCTGACCATTCCTCAAGAATATCAGCACATAGAGTGTCAGCACATTGATTTATGTCAGGATACTAAGGCGAATTGGCCGCTATTTCTTTCATATGAGATAGCGATGCACGATCAAGAAGCAGTCGTGGCTTATCGCGTGAGCAGCCGCTGGATACGAAAAGCTTCAAGCACGTCGTTAAGCAAAGAGGACTCGTCAATGCAGCCTTTCAGGTCTAGTGGCGTTTATCTCATCACTGGCGGTATGGGCGGCATTGGCCTCACACTAGCTAAATATTTAGCAGAAACGTATCAAGCGAAACTTGTGCTCATGAGCCGATCACGAATACGTGAACGCTCTGAATGGCATGAGCTGCGTGGTGCGGTTGGGAAAGAAGCTGATGCCGTGAAAAAGCTGCTGGCTCTTGAAGAATTAGGGGCTGATGTACAAGTTGTACACGGTGATGTATCAGATGAACGTGCCGTGCAGAAAGCGATTCAGCTGGCTCATACGGCATTTGGTGGTTTACATGGCGTCATTCACGCGGCAGGCGAGGCAGACGGGAAGATCATTCAAGCAAGAGCAGCAGATGATGAGATTCGCATGTGTCAGGCAAAAATCAACGGGACCTATGTGCTGGATAAAGCACTCGAGGATGAAACGCTGGATTTCTTCTTGCTTTGTTCATCCCTTGTTTCCTTTCTTGGAGCGGCTGGACAAGTGGCTTATGCGGCTTCAAATGCCTTTATGGACAGCTTTGCTCATGCGAAAAGGCAGGAAGGAAAGCCAGTTATTTCTTTGAACTGGGATCGCTGGGAGAAAGTCGGTATGGCACACGACTCGGCATTAGCTGCCAAAGTCAATGACATGATGGCACTTGAGGAGCAGGCAGGAATTTCGCCAGAACAAGGAATAAAGGCCTTCCAAGAAGTGCTGCGTCTAGATTATCCGCAAATTCTTGTATCTGTTCGAGACATGGGGGAGAGAATCAAACATCGGATAACACCTGTACAGCTAGAGGATGCGCCGTCTCAAGAGATTTCGCAGGTCATAGATGAACGTCTAGAAGCATCATTGAGTGATGTGCTTAGCTCCTTTTTTAAGCATGAACCGGATGTGAATGAGAATTTCTTTGAAATGGGTGCGACGTCTCTTGATTTATTGCAGATGAGTGGTCATATCAAATCGGTATATGGCATCGAGGTTCCGGTGGTCATGATGTACAGCCATCCAACCATCGCGTCATTGGCTGCCGAACTGAAGAAAATACATGGTGTAAAGGAAGAAAAGCAAGCTGTCACTGAATCATCTAATTTACGCAAACAAGCAATGGCTGAAGGGAAAAATCGCCGTAAACAGAGATTAAAACGAAAATAGATGGGAGAAATGTAGCGTATGTCTGATCAAGAGCAATGGACCGAATCTGGACTTGAAATTGCAGTAGTAGGATTAGCAGGTACGTTTCCCGGAGCACCGGATGTCCAAACGTTTTGGGAAAATGTATCGCAAGGGGAGGAATCCGTTACGTTTTTCACTGATGAGGAATTAAAGGCAGCTGGTGTAGATGAGACGCTGCTAAAGCATCCTGATTATGTGAAGGCCAAGCCATATTTACAAGGTGCGGCATCATTTGATGCAGACTTCTTTGGCTATACTCCGCGAGAGGCTTCGATCATGGATCCGCAAATTCGATTGATGCATGAATGTACATGGCATGCGCTAGAAGACGCTGGCTATGAGCCTGAGCAATACGATGGGTTAATTGGCCTTTATGCTGGTGCATCTAGCAATCTATCGTGGATGGGGCAGCATATGTCGTCACTTGAAAAGAACGAAGATGTGTTTCAAATCATGCATCTCAATGACCCGTCCTTTGCTTCTCGGGTTGCCTATAAATTAAATCTAAAAGGTCCAAGTGTATCGGTTCAAACGGCTTGCTCCACGTCGCTTGTTGCTATCCATATGGCCTGCCAAGGATTAATCGGTGGAGAATGTGACCTTGCGTTAGCTGGCGGTGTCACACTCCATCAGCCGCAGATTACAGGATATCAACACCAAGAAGGAATGATTTATTCTCCTGATGGCCATTGCCGACCATTTGATGAGAAAGCAAAAGGGACCATTTTTGGAGAAGGTGCAGGTGTTGTGGCGCTAAAACGATTAAAGGATGCGCTAGAAGACGGAGATTTTATTTATGCCGTCGTGAAAGGGTCTGCAACGAACAATGATGGAAGCAATAAAGTCGGCTATACGGCTCCAAGTGTCAGTGGTCAGGCAAGCGTCATTGAATCTGCTTTAGAAATGGCTGAGACAGAACCAAAGACGATTTCTTATATCGAAGCACATGGAACGGGTACACCAGTTGGAGATCCGATAGAGATTGAAGCGCTCACTCGTGCTTTTCAAACAGATCAACAAGGCTTTTGCCGGATTGGATCAGTCAAAGCCAATATTGGTCATTTAGATGCTGCAAGCGGCGTGGCTGGGTTTATCAAAACAGTCATGATGCTGCATCATCGTCAATTTGTCCCGATGCCGCACTTTGATAAGCCGAATCACCGTATTCCATTTGATCAAACCCCATTTTATGTTGGGACAGATAAAGAAGAGTGGAAGGCGTCTCAATTGCCAAGGAGAGCTGGAGTCAGCGCCTTTGGCATAGGTGGTGCAAATGCCCATGTCATCTTAGAAGAGGCAAAGCCGAGAAAAGCAAACAACCCGGACTCGTCCAAAGAATTAATCGTGCTGTCAGCCAGATCAAAGCATGACATGAAGAACATGACAAAAAACCTGAAGGAATATGTTTCCTCACATCATGAACTCTCACTTGGTGAAGCTGCTTACACCTTACAAAGTGGAAGAAGGGCCTTCCAATACCGAAAAACGTTTGTCTGTTCCACGAGGGATGAATTAATAGAGCAGCTACAAGTTCTAAACGAAGAGACTGTAGGCAGAGAAAGTGCTCTTTTCAAACGGATGAGCATGAGGTTGACTGGCTATCATGAGGCAGGCTTACGTGAATATATCAAGCTGTATGAGAAAGACCATTCTTTCAAGACAGAAGTGGATCGATTCATTAGCCTCATCCAATCCGTGTTACCTATAGAAAAAGATCAGCTGTTCCATTCAAAACAACATGGTCAAGCAGAAGTGGCTATGCTGATCATGACATCGGCTTTTGCCTATCAGCTGAGGGCACTCGGGATTGAACCAGACGTATGGATTGGAGAAGGGAGCGGGGTGTGGACAGCTTTATACGCAGCCGGCGGTCTTGAACTGACAGAAGCGGCATCCATTGTGTATCACCTTCATGACACTCAAAAGGTGGATCAATGGCTTTCTACTTTGCCTCCAAAAACACTGCATCAGCCTGTTTACATTCAACAGACCGGTGAGGAACTGACCACCTTCCAACCATTGTCTGCAAAGCGTTTCCTTGATATGGGCCAGGCTGTAAAGCCGTCTTTGATTGAGCAGGAATCAACAGCCTTGATCATCGATCTTTCAATGAAACAAGGGATCATGGTTGAAAAAGGAGCAGAAAAAACAACCGAACCACTTGATGGAGACATCCTTCAAATCGCAGGTGTTCTTTGGGAAATGGGGGTCGACTTAGCTTTTCCTTTAACAGATCAGAAGAACAGGCAGCGTATTCCGCTCCCAGGGTATCCATTTCATAAAAAAGACTTCTCTGCACAAACAAAACCGATGGCAGCCATTGAACCGTACAAGCCACAGGAGGAAAAACGTGTATTTACATCGCTCGCTTCTTTACAAAAAGACATTCATGACATTGTTCAAACTCATTTTGGGTTTGATCAAATAGACGATGAATCACCATTTTTTGAATTTGGTGCGACATCTCTTGATATATCCCAGCTTGCAGCGAAAATATCTGAGCGAATGGATCAAAAAATTGACACCGTTCAATTGTATCGTTTTGCCACAGTGGCAAGCCTTTCTGAATATTTGTTTGAAGAACAGACAGAACGTGAACAAACACCTGCTTCTCTCCCAGTAAAGATCACGTCGCCGGAACATACAGATATTGCAATTGTCGGAATGGCAGGAAGGTTCCCAGGGGCGTCGTCGCTAGAAGACTTTTGGCAGCGTCTTGTGAATGGCGAGGAAATGATTCACTTTTTCACAGAAGAAGAGCTCAAGAAAGCAGGGCTGGATGCGTCTGTTTATCAGCATCCGAATTTTATCGGAGCAAAAGGCCGTTTACAACATATCGAGGGCTTTGATGCAGACTTCTTCAACTATTCTGCTAGAGAGGCAGAGCTGATGGATCCGCAGTTCAGACTCTTGCATGAATGTGCTTGGGAGGCGCTTGAGGATGCTGGCTGTGACCCTGACAGAATGGCTGGGAAAATTGGCGTTTATACAGGAACAAGTCCAAATCATGAGTGGCTGACGCGCTTTGCACATCAAATGGAAGCAACAGAGCAATTCAGTGCGATGCTGTTAAATGATCGTGAGTTCTTTAGTACGCAGCTTTCTTATAAATTGAATTTACACGGGCCTAGTGTGACCATGCAGACAGCTTGTTCGACCTCACTTGTCAATATTGGCATGGCCTGTCAAGCATTATTGAATCAAGAATGTGATGCAGCGCTGGCTGGCGGTGTGACGGTCAGCTCTCCAGAAAATATCGGCTACATCTATCAAGATGGGATGATTCAATCAAAAGATGGCCATTGCCGTCCGTTTGACCAAGAGGCGAGCGGAACCATTTTCGGAGATGGAGCGGGGATTGTTCTGTTAAAACGTTACGAAGATGCCATCAGAGACGGCAATCCGATTCATGCTGTCATCAAAGGGGTTGGTGTGAATAATGATGGCAACCGGAAAGCTGGTTTTACAGCACCGAGTGTAGAAGGACAGGCAGAGGTTCTAAAAGAAACGTATGAAAAATCAGGCATAGATCCCGCTTCCATCGGTTATTTAGAAGCGCATGGAACAGGGACAAAAATGGGAGATCCAATCGAGGTATCTGCCCTTAGCCAAGTGTTCAAAGGAACAGAGCCGCTGACGATTCCAATCGGTTCTGTCAAAAGTAACGTTGGACACTTAAATAGTGCGGCAGGGATTGCCGGTCTGTTTAAAGCCATTTTGGCCATACAGCATAAAACGATCCCGCCGACCATTCATTATGAGTCGCCAAATGAGGATATTCCTTTCAAAGATACACCGTTTTATGTAAATCAAAAGGCGCTCTACTGGAAGGAAGCAGATGAGCCGAGAAGAGCGGGGGTCAGTTCTTTCGGAATTGGCGGAACGAACGCCCATATGATCATAGAAGAAGGAATACTGGCGAAGCAGAAACCAGCTTCTTTGCAAAAGCAGCTGCTCGTCCTATCTGCAAAAACGGACACCGCTTTAGCGGCAATGACGGATCAATTAAAGCACTATGTGATACATCATCCTCAAGTTCCGCTTGAAGATATCGCTTATACATTGCGCTATGGCAGAAAGCAATTTCCGTACCGAAAAGCCATCGTGCTCTCATCTGCTGATGAAAGGCTGCAGCAAAAACAACTTGAAACCAATGTGTTCCGAAGCAAAAAATGGCGTAAAGCTACCTTTATGTTCTCGGGTCAAGGCGCTCAATATGCTGGCATGATGCGCGGGTTATACGAAGCAGAGCCAGTGTTCAAATGGGAAGTAGACAGGTGCTTCAAATATGTCCTGGAAACGGAACAAGTTGATTTAAAGGCCATTGTTTTTTCAGAGGATGAAACAAACCAAGACATCACAAAAACATCAAATGCCCAGCCGCTTCTTTTCATATTCGAATACGCATTAGCAAAGCTGCTGCAGCATAGCGGCGTTGAGCCGGAATCGATGATTGGACACAGTATTGGCGAATACGTTGCCGCTTGTTTGTCAGGTGTCTTCTCACTGGAGTCTGCTTTAACACTCGTGATGGCAAGAGGCAGAATGATGCAAGGCATGGAAAAAGGCGCCATGCTTAGTGTGCAATTACCGGAGGCAGAGCTTGGCTCGATGATCGATGAATCACTTTCCGTTGCTGCTGTCAATGCAAAAGACCTTTGTGTCGTCTCTGGGCAGGAAGAGCATGTCAACGCTTTTGAAAAGAAGCTGCAAGACAAAGGGATTGTCACAAGACAGCTCCATACTTCCCATGCCTTTCATTCTTACATGATGGAGCCGATGCTGGAGGCGTTTCATCAATTCGTAGAGCAAGTGGAATTGCATGAGCCGACGATTCCGTTCATCTCCAATGTGACAGGCACGTGGGCGACAAGTGAAGAGGTGATGACAGCATCTTATTGGACAAATCACCTTCGTGGAACCGTTCGTTTTCATGCTGGCTTGTCTCAGCTATTCACCGATGAAGTACGAGCTTTCATTGAGGTAGGACCTGGAAACAGCTTGACAGCATTAGCGAAACGTCATGAAAACAAAGAGTCTCATCATGAAGTGCTGAATATGGTGAGACATGCAAGGGAACAAGCGGATGATCATGCGTATTTCTTAAAACGAATAGGAGAGCTATGGGCAGGCGGCTACGAGGTCAAGACGCAGCAAAGTCCAACTCAAGAGGAGCGTCAGCTTGTCTCGCTGCCAACCTATCCATTCGAGCGTAAACGATATTGGATTGAAGCAGGAAAGCCGGCTTCTCCTCCGCAGCTATCAGCTCCTAAGGAAACGAAGAAGAAAGAGATGGGAGAATGGTTCTACCTGCCTTCATGGGAGCAGCAGCCGCTAGAACCAGTTTTCGAAAAAGAAACAGAAGAACAAACGTGGCTCATTTTCAGGGAACAGAATGCCTTTCATGAACTGTTTACACAATCATTCAATCAACAAGGAATCAAGGCCATTTCTGTCACAAAGGGTGAAGCTTACCAAGAGCAAGGTCAATCGTTTACGATCAACCCGGCAGAAGGTCAGCATTATCGAAACATGCTAGATTCATTGTCTAATAAAGGTGTCAATATCACTCGTATTCTGCATTTATGGGAAGCTGCGAAAGAAGATGACATCGCGAGTCGTCAAACCGCTTTTCAGGCACATATTGAAAAAGGCTATTACAGCTTAATTTTCTTATCTCAAGCCATTGCGGCTCAAAAAAATATTCGAGAATGCCGTCTGTTTACTGTCACTAGCGGGATTCAGCCAGTCACAGGGCATGAGACGATTTGTGCAGAGAAAAGTGCAATGCTTGGACCATGTAAAGTCATTTCACAGGAATACCACCATATCAAATGCTGGAATATCGATGTGGAAGACGTGCCAGACATGATGTCTTGGAAGGAACAAACACTTGTCGATCTCATTGTGCAGGAAATCATGCAGCCTGGAAAGGACCAGCTTGTGGCGTATCGCAATCGTCAACGCTGGGTGCAGAGCTACAAACGTATGCCGCTGCAAAAAAAAGATGGCCTTCCGAAGATGATCAGACCAAATGGCGTGTATCTCATCACAGGTGGATTAGGAGGCATCGGATTTGTTCTATCAAAGATGCTGGCGAAAGAAGGAAATGTGCATCTTTATTTAACAGGAAGAACGGCTTTGCCGCCAAGAGGTGAATGGGCGTCATACGTTCATCAAGAAAATGCGGATGAAGCGCAGCGTACGAGAATTGAGAAAGTACTCGAGCTTGAACGATTAGGTGCAACAGTTGAAGCGGTGCAGGCGAATGCGGGAAATCTTGATCAAATGAAGCATGTATTTGAGTCCATTCGTCAAAAACATGGCGGCGTTCATGGTGTGTTCCATGCGGCAGGATTACCAGGGAGTACATCCTTCCGAGCGATCAAAGATATACCTTCTACACTTGCGCAGGGAGAGGATCAATTCCAATCAAAGGTGAAAGGGCTCGATGTGCTGGAGCAGCTGCTAGATCAAGAGCAAGCGGATTTTTGTCTCCTCTTTTCATCCATTAGTGCATTGCTTGGGGGCTTAGGATTCTCTGCTTACTCAGCGGCTAACTTATATATGGATGCATTTGCAGCTAGAATCAATCAACATAGTCAAACCCCGTGGATGTGTGTGAACTGGGATGCGTGGAATTTCTGGGGTGAGCTAGAATCGACAATTGGAGAATCGATTAATGAGCTTGCGATTTTACCAGAAGAGGGTGCCGAGCTGTTCCAATATGTTCTTTCTAATCGACAGAATCGTCACATGCTCGTGTCCACAGGTAATCTTGATGAACGGATAGATCAATGGCTGTCACTAGAGCCTAAGGCAGCAGAGAGTGAGGATTCATATGAGGTGTCTAAGCACGAAAGGCCAGAGCTGAGCAATCCATATGTGGCTCCTCGAAATGAAACTGAAAAAGCGATCTGTCAAGTATGGCAGGACTTTATGGGCATGGAGCAAGTGGGCATTCACGACAACTTCTTTGATCTTGGCGCAAGTTCACTGGATATTGTTCAAGTCACCAATCGGTTAAATCAAGCACTTCAAACAAATGAAGCGGTTGTGACCTTGTTTACGTACCCATCTGTCGCAGAGCTTGCGAAATATATTAAGCCTTCTGATGAATCGAAGGAAGAATCGATGGAAGAAGAACTAGCCGTCGTCACATCAGGTGATCGAAGAGCTCGTTTTAAACAGCAACGGAATAAAAGATTGAGAGGCGGAATCGAGAATGAATGATACAACGAATCACTATCATGGCGCAGAAATTGCTGTTATCGGTCTTGCAGGTCGTTTTCCAGGTGCCAAAAACGTAGAAGAGTACTGGGAGAATCTGAAAAAGGGAAAGGAAACAATCTCCTTTTTTACAGAGGAAGAATTACGGCGTGAAGGTACAGATGAAGCCTTATTGAAAAACCCCCGGTTTGTGAAAGCAAAAGGAATGCTTGATGATGTCGATTTATTTGATGCGGATTTCTTTGACTATACACCAAAGGAAGCGGCTATGATGGACCCGCAGTTCAGACTGTTTCATGAATGTGTTTGGACGGCGCTTGAGGATGCTGGGTACGATCCGTTTGAATATAAAGGTCAAATTGGCCTCTATACAGGTGCAGGAATCAATACAGAATGGGTCATGAGAGCGCTTCAAGGGGCTGCTCAGGGTGAGGACTCGAAAACACTGGAAGCCGCTGTTCTCAATATGCGTGACTATTTGGCGACGATGATTTCATATAAATTAAATCTGAAGGGACCGAGCATGGTGGTGCAAACCGCCTGCTCGACCTCTATGGTGTCAATTCACTTAGCTGTTCAGGCTTTATTAAGCGGAGACTGTCATATGGCAGTTGCAGGCGGCGTGTCCATTCGTCTGCCGCAAAAATCAGGCTATCTGTATCAAGAAGGTATGATCCATTCATCTGATGGACATTGCCGCGTCTTTGATAACAAAGCCGATGGAACCGTTTTTGGTGATGGTGCAGGAGCTGTCATTTTAAAAAATTTAGAGGATGCCATTGAAGACGGGGACCACATTTATGCTGTCATTAAAGGATCTTCTATTAATAATGATGGAAATAGAAAAGTAGGGTATACTGCGCCGAGTACAAAAGGTCAAGTATCAGCGATTAAGACAGCACTTCGAATGGCCGAGGTGGATCCTGAAAGCATTTCTTACATTGAAGCACATGGGACCGGAACAACGCTCGGAGACCCGATCGAAATTGAAGCACTCAAGCAAGCGTTTGATACAGATAAAAAAGGCTTTTGCCGCATTGGTTCTGTGAAATCAAATGTTGGTCATTTGAATGATGCTTCAGGTGTCGCCGGTTTTATTAAAACGGTCTTAAGCTTAAAGCATCAAGTGATTCCGCCGACGATTCATTTCGAGACGCCGAATGAAAAAATTGAATTTGCCGATTCACCTTTCGTTGTGAACACAGACTTGACACCATGGGGCGAGCAGGCAGCTCCTCGCCGGGCAGGTGTAAGCTCATTTGGAATTGGTGGAACAAACGCTCATGTCATTTTAGAAGAAGCACCGAATACACGTGTAGCAGCAGATAGCGCAGATGACAGTGAGCTTCTTTTATTATCTGCAAAAACACCAGCAGCCCTTGAGAAAATGACGGACCGCCTTGCCGACTATTTGCTTCAGCATCAGCAGCATGTCCGTTTAGCGGATGTCGCCTATACGCTCCAAACAGGACGCCATCATTTCCCGCATAAGCGTGTGATTCTTGGAAGTGTCACAGCTGACATGTTACAAGCGCTGAATCAAAGGTCAAAAGAGGTGGTCAAGACGGCCAGTTCTCAAACATCGAGCCGGCCTGTCGTCTTTCTTTTCCCAGGCCAAGGATCTCAATATGTGGACATGGGGCGTCAGCTTTATGACAAGTATCCAGTCTTTAAGGAAGCGCTGGATCAATGCTTGGAGCAATTCAAACAGCATGTTTCAGTTGATCCATTCAGCATTTTATTTTCAACAGAAGTAAGTGATGACCGTCAGCTGATCAACCAAACAGAATATACGCAGCCGCTCCTGTTTAGTATTGAATACGCTTTGGCTAAATTGTTGATTCATTTTGGGATAAAGCCGCAGGCGATGATCGGTCACAGTATTGGAGAATACACAGCAGCTGCTGTGTCTGGTTTACTATCTGTAGAAGATGCCATAGATCTCGTGTCTTACCGTGGACAACTCATTAGCCAGCTTCCGAAAGGCTCTATGCTGAGTATTCCTTTGAGTGAACAGAAGGTGCTGCCACATTTGACAGATGATCTTTCACTCGCCGCAGTAAATGGTCCTGAGTTATGTGTGGTGTCAGGCGAGACTGCAGCCATTGATGCACTCGCTGAGAAGCTAGAGGCTGCTGGACATGGGTGCAGAAAGCTTCACACCTCTCATGCCTTCCATTCGAGTATGATGGATGACATCCTCCCATCATTCAAAGAAAAATTAGCAGAGTATCGATTGAATGCACCGTCTATCCCGTATATTTCTAACGTCACGGGTACGTGGATTGAAAATGAAGCGGTGCAAGACCCAGCATACTGGGCCGATCACTTGCGGCAAGCGGTCCGTTTCCGTGATGGGGCAGAGACATTATTAACGGAGCTTGATCCCATTTTCATTGAAGTCGGACCGGGGAATACGTTAAGTGCCTTTATTCGCCAAGCCGCTAAGGAACACCATCAGCAGCCGATTCCATTGATGCGTCACCCGAAAGAAGAGGCAGCAGACGACCGCTACCTGCTGGGCAGGCTGGGTGACATCTGGCTTCAAGGAGTGCCGGTTGACTGGACAAAATTAAGACAACACAAATCAATTCAAAAAGTATCCCTGCCGACCTATCCGTTTGAACGACAACGATATTGGATTGAAAAGGTAGATACATCAGCACTCTCTTCGTCTTCAGGTGTGCAAATGGTGGTGCCGAAGGAAAACAAGGGGCAGGAAATAGAGGAAAACAATCAAGGCAAAGACGCAGCAGCGAGCGACATTGAGGCAACACTAAAGCGGATGTGGAAAGACATCTTAGGAATCGAAAAGGTGGAAAGGGACGATCATTTCTTTGAGCTTGGCGGACATTCGTTAAATGCGACCGGTCTGATTTCTCAAATTCACAAAGAGTTTGGTGTAGAACTTACGCTCACAGACATGTTCAACAATCCGACGATTGAAAAGCTACAAGCATTCATCGAAAAGGCAGAGAAGCATCAATATTTCAAGATTGAACCAGTGGAAAAGAAAGACACGTATCCATTATCTGCTGCTCAAAGACGGACGTTCCTCATTCATCAGCGTATTGGTCAAGTGACCTCATACAACATGCCGATGGCACTAAGATGTAAAGGTGAAATTGACGTCGAGCGTTTTGAGCAGACCTTCAAGCAATTAATTGATCGTCATGAAACCTTGCGAACGACCTTTGAATTAAAAGATGGAGAACCGGTTCAGCGGGTCCATAATGAATACCAGTTTGCTGTTGAAATGACAGAGGCGAAGGAAGAGGAATTAGAAGCACAAATCGATGAATTCATTCGCCCATTTGACTTAAAGGCTGCACCATTGATCCGTGTGCGTTTTGTGAAAATCGCAGCAGATGATCATCTCTTATTAGTTGATATGCATAATATTGTGGCTGATGGTGCGAGCATGAACATCTTTATTAAAGAATTTACTGAGCTTTATCGAGGGGAAGCCTTGCCAGAACTTACTGTTCAATATAAGGATTATGCAGAATGGCAGGACCAGTATTTCCGCAGTGAGATGTTTCAAAAGCAGCAGGATTATTGGAAGGAGCAAGTGGGCTCAAACGTTCCAACCTTGACGATGCCGTATGATTTTGAACGGAAGGAACAATCCTTCTTAGGAAGAGCGATCAAATTTAACATTGAACCGCACATCGTTGAGAAAATTGAACAGCTCGCTGAACGATTTCAGCTGACAAACAATGTCATCTTGTTCCAGCTATATGGTCTGCTGCTCTCACGTTATGCCGATCAGGAGGAGCTGATTGTCGGTTCTCTTGTTGCTGGAAGACGTCACGCAGATATTGAACATACAATTGGCATGTTTACGAACTTCCTGCCAATTAAACTAGACATGGTACAAGATGTATCCTTTACAGAGCAATTGGCTCAAACAAAGCAAGTCCTGCTTGATGCTTATGATCATCAAGAATATCCATTTGATCAAATGGTCGAGCATCTAAATCCAAAAACAAGACCGCATCGCAATCCATTCTTTGATACGATGCTCATTTATCATAATGAGTACGATCCAAATATTAAAATTGAAGCGGATGGACTGACCTTTGAAACGCATGAGTTTGCTAAGGGAATTTCCAAGCTCGATATGAAAATGGATGTTGTTAGAGAGGTAACAGGCGAGTTAAAGTGCGTTCTTCAATACAATCTTGCTCTGTTTGAACATGAGACGATGCAAGCTTTCGTGAAACACTTCCAGCACTTGGTCGAACAGGCTGTTCAAGCACCTGATCAATTGCTCAAGGATTTTAACGTGCTTTCAGAGGAAGAAGAACGATTGGCAAAAGAGAAAAGAGAGCGTGCAGAGAAAAAAGCACCACTTGTGCTGACAGTCAGCTCCACGTTTACGGCAGATCCAGTTGCTCCTTACATTCAGTACTGGACCAAGCAGTTTGATGTGCAGCTCGATGTTCAATTTGCACCGTATGGGCAGGTCTATCAGGAATTGTTAAACGAACGCAGCCTCATCTCACAGAAGAAAAATGGAGCCAACCTTCTACTCATTCGTTTGGAGGATATCACGGGTCCAGCTCATCTATCACTTGAAGAAAAGAAAAAGCTGGCCTCAGAACATGCTGGAGAGCTTGCCAACGTTCTGAAATTAAAAACGAAACATAACCTATATTTTGTTGGCATTTTGCCAATGAGTACTGCTTTTAAAGACACCCTGCAAGACGTGGAACAAGAGTGGATCGCCCAGTTATCTGAGATGAGCGGCGTTCAGTTAATCGACTGCCGCCAGCTTGCTCAGCAATATCAGATTGAAGAGATTTTTGATGAAAAAGGAGAGCAAGCCGCGCATCTCCCATTCACTGAAGCCTTTTGTGGAGCAATTGGTACAAAAGTCGCGCGAGAGATTGTTGCATGGCAAGGTGCACCATTTAAAGTAGCGGCCATTGACTGCGATCATACACTTTGGAGAGGTGTCGTTTCAGAAGACGGCGTGGAAGGCATCGAGATCACGCCAGAACATCAAACGCTCCAGCGCTTTTTAAAACAAAAGCAACAAGAGGGGATGCTGCTTGTCCTAAGCAGCAGGAATAATGAAGAAGATGTGTGGCGTGTGTTTGAAAACCACCCGGATATGATCTTGCAAAAAGAGGATATTGTCGACTGGCGGATCAATTGGGAAAGTAAACCGGATCATCTAAAAGAGATGGCAGATTCACTGAACCTTTCATTATCTCAGTTTATTTTCTTAGATGATGACCCAGCGCAGTGCTTGCGTATGAATGAAGAGCTACCTGAAGTGATGACACTGCTGTTACCTGCTAATGAAAAAGCCATTCCGTTATTTACCCAGCATGCTTGGGCATTTGACCGCTATGATGTCACCGATGAGGATAGAGGGCGGACAACGAGCTATCAGGCTGAAAAAGCGCGTCAAAAAGAGCGAGCAGAGTCGCCGTCAATGGAGCAATTTTTAAAAGATTTGAATTTGAACATGAGCGTAACAGAATGGGGAGAGCAGCACCTTGCCCGGGTGGCTCAGATGAGCAGTCGCATTAACCAATTCCGTTTAAATGATCAGCGCTTTGATGAACAGCAGCTGAGAGAGCGGATGGAGAATGAGCATGTTCAAGGCTGGATCATTGAGGCAGCGGATCGCTTCAGTCATGAAGGGATTGTAGGCGCCATCTTGGCACATCATGCGAATGAAACGTTGAAAATAGATGCATGGATGCTGAGCTGCCGTGCTCTAGGGAAAGGGATTGAGCAAAAATGTCTGACATGGCTCGCTGAATACAGCCGTCAGCACCAACTTTCTACCATTGAATTTACGTTTGCATCTACTGGACGTAATCAGCTATTCAAGTCATTTATGGAAGAGCATCAGATGCAGGAGATTGAGGGTCAGCAAACATATCGAATACAAGTGGAAGAAATCGGTTCATTGAGTGATCACATTCAAATCGTCAATCAACTGTCATCTCGTCAGCACTCAGCTGGAGAAATAGAGGATCACACGATGAAGGCAGCAAGTCATCCCGCTTCGGAAGCTTATACATGGGAAACGGTTCAAACAGATCAAACATTGCACAGCGGCTATGTGAAGGCTCTAAAGGTGCATGATGAAGAAGGTCTTTGTTCATTATTAAAGACGGAACATACGCAGGCTGATGGACTTTACGTACAGCCAACCAATGAACGTGAGGCCTTACTTTTAGACATTTGGTGTGACATTCTTCATGTGGAAAAAGTAGGAATTGACAACGACTTTTTCGATTTAGGAGGAAATTCTTTACTTGCTGTCAAAATGGAAGTAGAGATTGAAAAGAAGGGTTGGTATGTTGATGATTTGAATTTTGCTGAAAAACACACCATTCGCGAATTAGCAAAATATATGAAGAGGGAGAATCAGCATGCATAAAGATGTAAAAGCCATATATGACGAATCGAAAATTTTAGATGAGGCAACTCATTTATACGGGGTCCAGCGAAGTGACATCCACTTTATCGCAGATGCAGAAAACTATGTGTATGAAATGAAAAAGGACGGAGAGTCTTTCATTTTAAAAATTACTCATACCATCCGCAGATCACCTGATTATATTTTAGGTGAAATGGAATGGCTGCATCACTTAGCGAAGGGCGGTCTTTCGGTTGCGAAACCAATTGCTTCATTAAATGGCCGTGATATCGAGCAAGTAGACGATGGGCAAGGCGGTGCGTTTTTGCTTCGAGTCTATGAAAAAGCACCAGGCCGAAAAGTTGAAGAGGCAGACTGGAACGATGAATTATTTTATGCCCTTGGACAATATACAGGCCGCATGCACAAGCTGACAAAAAGCTATCAGCTGTCAGACCCACGCTATAAAAGACAAGAGTGGGATGAAGAGGAGCAGCTTAAGCTGCGAAAATATGTACCAGCAGATCAGACGCTTGTGTTCGAACAAGCGGATCGATTAATGGAAAAGCTGGCAAAGCTCCCGAAAAATCAGGATACGTACGGATTGGTTCATGCGGATCTGCATCATGGAAACTTCCACTGGGATCAAGGGAAAATCACGACCTTTGATTTCGATGATATTGGATACAACTGGTTTATGAACGACATCAGCATTTTGCTATACAATGTCTTGTGGTACCCAGTGATTCCATACGAAGACAAAGCTGCTTTTGCAGGGAACTTTATGAAGCAGTTCCTTAAAGGATATCGTGAAGAGAATGAGCTTGGGGATGAGTGGCTCGCCTACATTCCTGACTTCCTTCGCTTACGTCACATGCTGATCTATGGTTTGCTGCATCAAGCCTTTGATTTGGCCACCCTCGGAGAAGAAGAGAAGGCTATGCTCGCTGGCTTCCGCTCCGATATTGAGCAAGCAGCACCTATTACGACGTTTGACTTTACAAAGCTAAGTCAATCTTAAAACGAAAATCCCCGCCTATGTGTTGAGGCGGGGATTGTTTTTTATGGGCGATATGCGGAGGGCGATTCAATCATTTGAAACAGGTTTTTTCCTTGCTTTGTATTATCAATCCAGCCCTGAAATGCTGCTTTACCTGGCCCGTATGCATAGACAGGGACATCCTCACCTGTATGGGCAAAGGTTGTCCAGCCTGTGAAAGAACGCTGATCAAAGATACGTTGAATACTGAGTTGGATCGTACTGGCCTTCCCTGATTGTGCCGCTTTTTCTACCTGTGAGATTTCTTCTTCTGTGAGTGAGACATCAATATAGGTGTGAAGTACATCACGTACTGATTGACCACCTGCGATTTTCTTTGCCATATACACAGGCGTTTTCTTTGCAGCTAGGATGGGCGCTGGGTCCCATTTATAGCCGGTCTCACTTGTCATACCATCTGCGCCAAAAGAAAAACCGCCAGTCGCATGATCTGCTGTGATGACCACGAGGGTTTCTTGATCTTTTTTAGCGAATTGAAGTGCCGCTTGGACCGCTTTCTCAAAATCCTCCATCTCACTCATTGCTCCGACAACATCATTTTCATGTCCAGCAGAATCAATGGTACTGCCTTCAAGCAGCATAAAAAAGCCATGCTGATTGTCCTGATTTAATTGGGTCAGTGCTGCCTGCGTCATGTCTTTTAAAGTAGGCACATGCTTCGGACGGTCGATGGCTCGATCTAGCTCATCGTCCTGAAATAAGCCGAGCATTTGCTTTGATGATTGAGATGTTAAATCATCTTTCGATCGAAGAATGGCATACCCGCTCTTCTTAAATGCTTGAACAAGATCACGGTCTTTGCGGTCAAAGTATTGCATGCCGCCACCAAGAAGGATATCGACTTTGTGCTCTCCATTGATTTTCTCATCAAAAAAGTGGTCTGCAATTTGTTCTTTGTTTTTTCGGGAGACGTTATGTGTGCCAAAAGCAGCCGGTGTTGCATCGGTGATATCAGATGAGACGACAAAGGCTGTTTTCATTCGTGCTTCCTTTGCTGCTTCAACGACGCTTCTAAGAGGTTCTTTTTCATGATTGACGGCGATAGCATCATTGTATGTTTTTTTTCCGGTTGCCATGGCTGTGGCTGCGGCAGCTGAATCAGTAATATTATCTCGAGGATCATCTGGATGTGTCGTCTGCATCCCGACTAAATAAGGGTCCCAGACAGTCTGTTCTTTTGAAGAAGAATGCTTTTCCTGCTTGAACGTACGGTAGGCTTTGATCACGGGCATCCCCATCCCATCACCAACGATAAAGATGATGTTTTTTGGTGTCTTTGTTTGTTTTTTGTCTGCTGCATTCGTTGATGCGGGAGTGACATAATGTGAGGTGAAGATGACAGCTAGTGCGAATACTGCCAGAATACCAGTAAAGAGAAAAATGCGATTTTTACGATCCATTGAGCCCATGAGAAATCTCCTTTTATCATTTATTTCATATTTTGTATTTTATTTGAATGCGAGCTGTGGTTCAACCCCTTATCCCATAAAAAAGGTGATGAGACTTTTGTCTCATCACCTTTTACACCGTATCACACTTCACGCCAACAACGCCTTCTAGATCTTTAATATCAAAGTACACATCGGTTGTATATCGGTCTTTATGCACACGAACGCGTACTTCCATGATCGGATAGTCCTTTTCCTTTAAATCATCAATTCGAACAGAATGAATGCGAATATTGAGTGCTTTCATTTCTTTTAAAATGTCTGTCATCCGGTTTCGATCAGAAAGTGACATCCTGATGCGGATTTCTTTTTCCTGCAGGCGGATCGGCCCGATTCGCTGGAAGAGCCATGGTAAAAATTCGACACTGATCAGAATAAAGAAAAGACTGAGGAAGGCTTCTTTATAAAAACCTGCACCTGTTGCAACCCCAAGTCCTGCTGCTCCCCAGATCATCGCGGAAGTCGTGAGACCTGAGATGACATCATTGCTTTTTCGCAGAATCACACCTGCTCCAATAAAACCAACACCAGATATAATTTGCGCCGGTAACCTGAGTGGGTCCATTTGAAGCTTAGAGACTCGAGGGAAATTGTAGGCTGCATCAATGCTGATGATGGTTAATACGCAGGAGCTGACAGCAATGACAATACACGTTTTTAAGCCGAGCGGCTTTTTCTTAAGCTCGCGTTCTAGACCAATGATCAGCCCGATTAAGGTGGCCACGGCTAATTTTAAGACAGTATCCCATTCAATTGTCCAAAACATGCGTATCGCTCCTTTCACTTCATGTACGTTTCACATCATGTATATGATCTTCTCACAGCCCATATGGCTGCACAACTTTTATTTTATTCAGATTCGAAAGAAAGAAAAGCTTTTTATTTAAATGAAAAAGAGAGTCATCCGCATAAGGCAGATGACTCTTCATTTCTTGTTATTTTGTTTCGTCTTCAAGATGATTTTCCATTTTGGTAAAAAGCTTCTTAGAAGCTTTAGACGGTTTATTCGTGAAGAGGCTGACAGTAAGAGCAGTCAAACCACTTAAAATAAATCCTGGAACCATTTCGTACAATCCAGTTGTGTTATTCAAGCCTGTTGAAATCCACACTAGGACGACAACAGCCCCCACAACCATTCCGGCTAAAGCGCCATGATGATTCATTCGCTTCCAGTATAGACACAATAAGATCACTGGTCCGAATGAAGATCCAAATCCAGCCCAAGCATAGCCGACAAGGTCAAGAATGGTATCACTTGGGTTTAGAGATAGACAAAGGGCAACAATTGCAACGACTAGTACAGACATACGTCCAATCATCACAAGCTCTTTGTCAGAAGCCTTTCTTCTAAAGAACGTACGGTATAAATCCTCTGTCATTGCACTTGCAGTGACAAGCAGCTGAGAAGAAATTGAACTCATAATCGCAGCTAAAATGGCAGAGAGTAAAAATCCAGTAATATATGGATGAAATAACACTTTAGAAAACACAATAAAGATAGTTTCAGGGTCTGCCAAAGTGGTGCTTGTTTCATGAACATAAGCTACACCGACTAAACCGACAGATAGTGAGCCAATGACAGACACAATCATCCAGCTCATACCGATACGACGTGCTGGCTTTAAATCTTTTACAGTCGTAATCGCCATAAATCGAACAATAATGTGCGGCTGTCCAAAGTAACCAAGTCCCCAAGCGAGGAAGGAAATAATGCCAATGACGCTCGTTCCTCTAAAAATATCAAGCAATTTAGGGTCAATCTGTTGAATATCATGGAACGTGGCAACAGGTCCACCTAATTGAGTAAAGGCAACGATCGGCACGAGCACTAAAGCTAAAAACATAATGGCGCCTTGAACGAAATCAGTTAAACTAACTGCCAAAAAGCCGCCGAATAGTGTATACAAAATGACAATACTAGAGGTTAAGATTAAGCCAAACATATAATGAGTTCCAAACGCTGATTCAAATAAGCGTCCGCCTGATACCATACCTGATGAGGTGTAAAGCGTAAAGAAAATCATAATGATGACTGCTGAGACAACTTTCAATAAAGTAGATGAATCTTCAAATCGTTTGTCAAAAAAGTCTGGAATGGTGATCGCATCATCAGCAACCTCTGTATACGATCGCAAGCGAGGAGCTAAGAATAAATAATTTAAGTAAGCCCCACTAATTAAACCAACAGCAAGCCATCCAGATGAAAGACCAGTTGTATACATAGCGCCTGGAAGTCCCATAAGCATCCAGCCACTCATATCAGATGCGCCAGCAGATAGAGCCGTCACATAAGGACCTAGCCCACGTCCGCCTAACATATAATCGTTTAAGTCATTTGTTTTTCTAAATGCATACCAGCCAATAGAAAGCATTCCAATAAAATAAATAGATAAAGAGATTCCAATTTCAATACTCATGTTTCCATATCACCTTTTTCGTATTAATTTGACATCACCTCATTCAAAATATACACAGAACATCCGATTGGTCTGTCTGCTCACTGCTATGGTTACTTAACCTATCAGAGTATACCCAAGTGATCAACCTTCTTAAACCTCTCCACTTTTATGATAAAGTGCACGGATCGGTGATAAGCCTTTATGTGTAAGCGTTTACAAAAATAAATAAAAGTAAAAATTTTCTGAAAAATAAAAGCCGCCTAATGAATATTTTAGTCACTGGTTGGATGACGATGACGGTTCAAGAGAAACAGCCTTTCACCGCACCCGCGTAAAGTTGCTTTAGAACAGTAAAATTTGATATGATAAAGTGTATATGACTTATGATCATGACTATCAACACGCATCATTTTTGGAGGTGAACCTGCATGTCAAGAATTTCAATAGAAGAAGTAAAGCACGTTGCGCATTTAGCACGGCTTGCCATTACAGAAGAAGAAGCTGAGATGTTTACAGAACAGCTTGATAGCATCATTTCATTTGCAGAGCAGTTAAACGAGGTAGATACGGAAAACGTTGAACCAACAACACACGTATTAAAAATGAAAAACGTCATGAGAGAAGATGTTCCGAATAAAGGTCTTTCCATTGAGGCAGTCATCAAAAACGCGCCTGATCATAAAGACGGCTATATTCGTGTGCCATCAATTTTGGACTAAAGGAGGCCCGAGACATGTCACTGTTTGATCACAAAATTTCTGAATTAAAAGAGCTTTTACATAAAAAGGAACTGTCTGTTTCTGATTTAGTGGACGAGTCTTATAAACGAATCAATGAAGTAGACGGGAAAGTACAAGCATTCCTTGCACTGGACGAAGAGAAAGCACGTGCGTATGCAAAGGAATTGGACGAGGCAGTTGGTGAAAAGGACGAGCTTGGACTATTGTTCGGTATGCCAATCGGTGTGAAAGATAACATCGTGACGAAGGATTTACGTACAACAGCATCAAGCAAAATCTTGCAAAACTTTGATCCAATTTATGATGCAACCGTTGTGAACCGTCTAAGAGAGGCGGAAGCTGTCACAATCGGTAAATTAAACATGGACGAATTTGCGATGGGATCTTCTACAGAGAACTCAGGCTACAAAGCAACGAAAAACCCATGGAATTTGAATACAGTTCCGGGTGGATCAAGCGGTGGATCAGCTGCATCTGTTGCAGCAGGTGAGGTACCATTTTCTCTTGGATCAGATACAGGCGGTTCCATTCGCCAGCCGGCATCATTCTGCGGGGTTGTTGGTCTTAAGCCGACATATGGCCGTGTATCCAGATACGGTTTAATCGCATTTGCTTCATCATTAGATCAAATTGGGCCGATTACGCGTAATGTAGAGGACAACGCATATGTTCTTCAAGCGATTTCTGGCGTCGATCAAATGGACGCAACAAGTGCAAATGTTGATGTCCCAGATTTCCTTTCTTCATTAACTGGCGACATCAAAGGTCTTAAAATTGCAGTGCCGAAAGAATATCTTGGCGAAGGCGTTGGCGAGGAAGCAAAAGAGTCTGTTCTCAAAGCGTTAAAAGTATTAGAAGGACTTGGTGCGACATGGGAAGAAGTGTCTCTTCCGCATTCTAAATATGCGCTTGCAACTTACTACTTACTGTCTTCTTCTGAAGCATCTGCGAACCTTGCACGCTTTGACGGCATCCGCTATGGCTACCGTACAGATAACGCAGACAATCTCATTGATTTATACAAAAATACACGTTCTGAAGGCTTCGGCGACGAAGTGAAGCGCCGCATCATGCTTGGCACATTCGCTCTAAGCTCAGGATATTACGATGCGTACTATAAAAAAGCACAAAAAGTCCGTACATTGATCAAAAAAGACTTTGAAGATGTGTTTGAAAAGTATGATGTCATTGTAGGACCAACTACACCAACTCCTGCATTTAAGATTGGTGAAAAGACAAGCGATCCACTGACGATGTACGCGAACGATATTTTAACGATCCCTGTTAACCTTGCAGGCGTTCCGGGAATCAGTGTGCCTTGTGGATTTGCAAACGGTCTTCCGTTAGGGCTGCAAATCATCGGCAAGCACTTTGACGAAGGAACAGTTTACCGCGTGGCTCACGCTTTCGAGCAAGCAACAGATCATCATAAAGCAAAACCTGAACTGTAAGGGGTGAACCAGAATGAACTTTGAAACGGTAATTGGACTTGAAGTCCACGTAGAGCTAAAAACACAATCAAAAATCTTCTCAAGCTCGCCGACACCTTTTGGTGCAGCTGCCAATACACAAACAAGTGTCATCGATCTTGGTTATCCTGGCGTACTGCCTGTACTGAACAAAGAAGCGGTGAACTTTGCGATGAAAGCGGCAATGGCGCTGAACTGCGAGATCGCAACAGACACAAAATTTGACCGTAAAAACTACTTCTATCCTGATAACCCAAAGGCTTATCAAATTTCACAATTTGATAAACCGATCGGTGAAAACGGCTGGATTGAAATTGAAGTAGACGGCAAAACAAAACGAATTGGTATTACCCGTCTTCATTTGGAAGAGGATGCAGGTAAACTGACACATACAGGCGACGGTTACTCACTTGTCGATTTCAACCGCCAAGGCACACCGCTTGTTGAAATCGTATCTGAGCCAGACATTCGCACTCCAGAAGAAGCGTACGCTTACTTAGAAAAGCTAAAATCTATTATTCAATATACAGGTGTATCTGACTGTAAAATGGAAGAAGGCTCACTTCGCTGTGATGCCAATATTTCTCTTCGCCCAATTGGCCGAGAAGAGTTTGGAACGAAAACCGAACTTAAGAACTTGAACTCGTTCGCTTTCGTACAAAAAGGGCTTGAATTCGAAGAGAAACGTCAAGAGCAAGTATTGCTTTCTGGCGGTCTGATCGAGCAGGAAACACGCCGTTATGACGAAGCGTCTAAAAAAACGATCCTTATGCGTGTCAAAGAAGGCTCGGATGATTACCGCTACTTCCCAGAACCGGATTTGGTGGAGCTGTACATTGATGATGAATGGAAAGAGCGCGTCAGAGCATCGATCCCAGAGCTTCCAGACGAGCGCCGCAAACGCTACATCGATGAGCTTGGACTGCCTGCATACGATGCGATGGTTCTGACGCTGACAAAAGAAATGTCTGATTTCTTTGAAGCGACCATTTCAGAAGGTGCAGAAGCGAAGCAAGCATCGAACTGGCTGATGGGTGAAGTATCTGCCTACTTAAACGCTGCTCAAAAAGAGCTGGACGATACAAAACTAACGCCTCAAGGGCTGGCTGGCATGATCCAACTCATTGAAAAAGGAACGATTTCCTCTAAGATTGCCAAAAAGGTATTCAAAGAGCTCATTGAAAATGGAGGAGACGCAGAAACAATCGTCAAAGAAAAAGGGCTTATCCAAATTTCTGACGAAGGTGCTCTGCTCAAACTTGTCACAGAAGCACTTGATAACAACCCGCAATCCATTGAAGACTTTAAAAATGGAAAAGACCGCGCCATTGGTTTCTTAGTCGGACAAATCATGAAAGCATCGAAGGGACAAGCAAACCCGCCGATGGTCAATAAGATTCTTCTCGAAGAAATCAAGAAACGCTAAATGGCAAAAAACCGTCTCAGAGAAGAGGCGGTTTTTTTGCTTGAAATGACAGGGTCGTATCATAGATTCAGACCACCGCCGTATATCAATTCGGAGATTCTTTTCTTATAATGAAGCATAAGCGAAAGACATATTTGAAGGGGATCAAGGTGAACTAAATTGAAAACGGCACGTAATGTTATTGAAGAAACAGCTTCAATTGTTCCACTACTCTTAGGACGGCAGGGTCCTCACACATGTCTAAATTTGTCAGCATCCCTTGAATGACCGGCTTACGAGGCTCATCTTTCGCCAGTTCTTCTTCAATCACTTCGATAGATACGAGCGTATCGTCAGAAAGAAGATGCTCAAGCTTTAACAATCGAAGCTCCTCTTGAAGAGAAACGGCACTCGGCGCTTCATCCTCCCAAATGGCTTGATTCAGAATCGGCTTGGTCTTAGAACGAAGCAGTCCTTGAACCAAATCATCAAACCGATCGAGAATAAAGGAAGAGAGCTCATCAAATGATAATTGGATATGATCTTGTAAAAGTAGTAACTGCACATATGATTGAATGATCCCTTGGGTCATGACTGACAGGTCAGTTATATAAGGTTCAATCTGTTGTCCATAAGTAGCCAAGAGGGAAATTTGTATTTCATCATTCATTTGTTTTTTCACAGTTTTAGAATGCTTTTTAATTTGCTGATTTTCCGGAATAATGTTCTCGCTGAGGATCAAAATGATAAAGTCCTTGTTCTCGGCAAAATGCTGGAACTGTTCAGCGATTTGTTTCTGAAAGATCTCTCTAGGCGCAAGATGTTGATTTTCTTTTCGAATCTTTTCAATACTTTGCATAGAAGTGTCGATATAATATTCAAACGCTCGATTGAAAAGCTGTTCTTTTGATTTGAAATGCAAATAAAACGCGCCTTTCGATATTCCGCACTCATCTGCAATTTCCTGAATGGTCGTAGAAGAAAAACCCTTTTTCGCAAACAACTGGATGCTTGCTTTAATGATTTTTTCTTTTTTTTCGTTCATGAAATAAGGCCCCTTCAGCTTTAGAATGTTACGTCAAACGCAAGTGAAATGGTTGACGGCATTGTATATCACCGTTTATTATGATATAGAATGACCAGTCAGTCAATACATAAAGGAAAATGGAGGACATAATGAATTCGATCATCAATTTTGTATTAAAGAATAAGTTCGCTGTATGGCTCATGACGATTATCGTAACAGTTGCTGGTCTATATGCCGGATTGAATATGAAGCAAGAATCAATCCCGAATATCAACACTCCAGTCATTACGGTTTCTACAACGTATCCTGGCGCAACGCCGGACGAAGTATCAGATAAGGTGACCGATCCAATTGAGAAGTCTATTCAAAACCTCAATGGGGTCAAGGTGGTCACATCCAATTCCTTTGAAAATGCCTCATCGATCCAGGTCGAGTACGATTACAACAAAGACATGGATGAAGCAAAGAAGGAAATTGAAGATGCCATTACTAATATCAATTTTCCGGAAAATGCAGAAAAACCAAAAATCGCACGCTTTAGTATCAATGCGGTTCCAATATTGGCACTCAGTGTATCTGGTGATAAAGAATCATTAGAAGAACTGACGAAAAAGGTGGAAGATGACCTTGTTCCTTCACTTGAAGGATTAGATGGCGTATCTTCTGTCGAAGCTTCAGGACAGCAAATCAAAGAAGTAGAATTTTCTTTTAAACAAAAGAAATTGAAAGAATACGGTTTAGATGAAGAGACCGTCCAAAACATGATCAAAGGCTCTGATGTGAATGTACCATTAGGTTTATACACATTCGGCAACAAGCAAAAATCAGTTGTCGTGGACGGCAATATTTTAAGCGTCAAAGATTTGAAAAACATGCGAATTCCAGTCACACCAGGTGCTAGCGGCGGTGCGGGAAGCGCTGGAGCACCTTCTAACGGCTCAGGAAATGCAGGTGCGCAAGGTGCGGAGCAGCAGGCTGGAAGTGCAAGTCAGCAGCAAACAGCAGCTCAGCAGCAAACAGGTGGAGGTTCAGCAAGCAGTCAATCTGTAGAGCTGCCGACAATCAAGCTTTCTGAGATTGCGGATATTAAAGTCGTCAAGGATGCAGAATCGATTTCTAGAACAAATGGAAAAGACAGTATCGGTCTGCAAATTGTAAAAGGCTCTGACGCCAACACAGTGAGTGTGGCAGAAGAAGTCACAAAAGAGCTTGAGAAATTCAAAAAAGATAACAAAGGAATCAAAGTAAGTACCACATATGATCAAGCAGAACCGATTAAAGAGTCTGTCAGCACAATGCTGAACAAAGCCATCATCGGAGCGATCTTTGCGATCATTATCATTCTATTGTTCCTTCGAGATATCAAATCAACATTAATCTCGGTTATTTCAATTCCGCTATCTCTGTTGATTGCAGTTTTAATATTAAATCAGCTGGATATCACACTAAATATCATGACACTTGGTGCCATGACCGTCGCCATCGGGCGTGTGGTCGATGACTCCATAGTGGTCATAGAAAACATTTATCGGCGAATGGCATTAAAGGATGAACCGTTAAAGGGTAAAGCACTTGTCAGAGAAGCCACAAAAGAAATGTTTATCCCGATCATGTCTTCGACGATTGTCACAATTGCGGTCTTCTTACCGTTAGCACTAGTGGGTGGAATGATTGGTGAACTATTCATCCCATTTGCATTAACGATTGTGTTTGCTTTACTTGCTTCACTGGTAGTAGCCATTACGATTGTTCCAATGATGGCACACAGTCTATTTAAAAAGAATCTGTATGGACAAGCGAAAAAGGTAAAAGAACATAAACCAAGCAAGCTTGCCGGCGGTTATAGACGTGTACTCAATTGGACACTCAACCATAAATGGATCACATCAGGAATTGCGATTCTCATGCTTGTCGGAAGCTTATTCTTAGCACCACTTGTCGGTGTCAGCTTCTTACCACAGGAAGCAGAAAAGACGGCGATGGTGACATATACACCTGAACCAGGGCAAACGAGAGAACAAGCAATAGATGAAACGAAAAAAGCAGAAGAATACTTAATAAAACGTGACCATGTTAACACGGTTCAATATTCACTAGGATCTTCAAATGCACTCACAGCAAGTGTAGGCGGCAACTCTAACGGTGCGTTATTCTTTGTACAATATGATGAGGACACACCGAATTTTGATAAAGAAAAAGATCGCGTGGTCAAAGCCCTGCAAGACAAAGCGTCTAAAGGGGAATGGAAATCACAAAACTTCTCTTCGGCTGGCGCAAGCAATACGGTGACGTACTATGTGTACGGTGATAAAGCAAGTGATATTGAAGGCACAGTAAAAGATGTCGAAAACATTTTAAAAGATGAGAAAAACCTGAAAAACGTCAGCACAAGCTTATCTGAGAAATATGACGAATATACGTTTAATGCAGATCAAGAAAAACTGGCGAAGCTAGGTCTAACTGCTTCACAAATTGCACAGGCGATTGCTCCTCAAAACAGTGAAACAACACTGACGAAAGTAACAGAGGACGGCAAAGAACTTGATGTGAAGCTTCAAACGGAAAAAGATGAATATAAGAGCAAAAAAGATTTAGAAAATAAAAAGATCACAACACCGACAGGGCAACAAGTCCGAATTGGTGATGTTGTTAAAGTGAAGGATGGCTCAACAGCAAATACGGTGACAAAGCGTGATGGAAAAATCTACGCAGAAGTGTCTGGTGACATGACAACAGACGACGTATCAAGTGTGACACAAGATGTTCAGAAGAAAGTCGACAAGCTTGATTTGAAATCTGGCGTAACGATTGACACAGGCGGCGTAAGTGCGGATATCCAGGAATCCTTTACACAGCTTGGGCTAGCAATGCTTGCAGCCATTGCTATTGTGTATCTCGTTCTCGTCATCACATTTGGCGGAGGTCTAGCACCATTTGCGATTCTCTTCTCGCTCCCATTTACGATTATTGGCGCACTCGCTGGATTGTTTATAGCGAAAGAAACCATCAGCTTAAACGCCATGATTGGATTGCTCATGCTGATCGGGATCGTTGTGACAAATGCGATCGTCTTGATTGACCGAGTGATTCATAAAGAACAAGAAGGTCTATCAACAAGAGAAGCTTTACTTGAAGCAGGTACAATAAGATTACGTCCAATCTTAATGACTGCACTTGCGACGATTGGTGCATTATTGCCGCTCGCATTAGGTTTTGAAGGCGGAAGCCAGATCGTCTCAAAAGGACTTGGTGTAACCGTTATTGGTGGATTAACAAGTTCTACACTTCTCACATTGGTCATCGTTCCAATCGTGTATGAAACCTTAAGCAAGTTTAGACGTAAGAAAAAGTTCGCAGACGAAGAGTAAGAGGAAGCCCCGCTCATTGGCGGGGTTTTTTTATGTGGAAATCTGACAAACAGCTTTTCTCATGAGTTCTTCAAACGCTTGGAAAAAGGCATCACGATCGACATGGTCAATAACTTGAATGGATTTTCCATCTGGATGCTCTTCGGTACGACCTTGCTTTGGTGTTTCGGTGTAAACGATCGCATTCATCTCCTTTGAACGGGTAAATGAGGTGGAAGCAAGAGTGATGGTCGTCAGCACATCCCATAAGTAGTAAGTTGAGTTCGTTTCGTGATGAATGAGTGGCGGACAAAAGGCATAGCACTGTCCGATAAAATCAATCCCAATATGAGAGCGAAGGGAAGCCCAGCGCTGGCGTACATCAAGTGTAAGCGGGACTTGATTCGTGCTTTCAAGTGCGACCATTTCAATAGGAAAGCGCTCCTGGAAAACAGTGCTGACAGCATAAGGGTCCCAAAAGGCATTCCATTCTGCTGTTCCATCATGCTCGGGTTCTTCTACATTGCCCTTTTCAAGGAAGGTGCCGCCCATCCACACCAATTTCTCAATTTTATTAGAGATCGAGGGATCCTCTTCTAAAGCGCGTGCTAGGTCTGTAAGCGGTCCTGTAAAGAGCAGGGTGACAGGCTCTGTTGCCTTTTTAACAGTTTCAATTAGATGAAGGTGTGCTGGAAGTTTGGATACTTTCGTATCAACAGCGCCTTTTTCATTTAAAATCGGCAGTGCGTCTACATAAAAGGCATGCATGCGCCATTCCTTTGGAAATGGATTCACGCCTCTAGAATTTGAAGCAGCGACTTCAATTTCATAAGGGCTAAATCGGTCAATGATTTTTTGAGATGCGCTCAGCGCAGGCTCTAAATAACAATCAGCAGGAATCACAGACAGCCCAATGACTTTCAGATGCTCCATTTGAAGGAGCAGAAATAAGGAGACAAGGTCATCCACACCGCCGTCATGATTGAAATAGACAGGCTTTTTCATGGCATACCATCCTTTTCATCGTTTTCTTTTATCTTATCAGAATGCTTATCTGTTGAGGGAAACGTGCCTGAGATTTCAAATATTAGGTGGTTGTTCTGTTGCCATTTTCAAAACTCATAGTATAATTAAAGGTTGTTAGTGGTGAAAATAGATTGCATAATGAATATAGGATGATGATGAATGAAACGTGCTCGAATTATATACAATCCGACATCTGGGCGTGAACTCTTCAAGAAGAATTTACCGCAGGTTTTGCAAAAATTTGAACAAGCTGGCTATGAAACATCTTGTCATGCAACGACATGTGCAGGAGATGCGACACAAGCAGCAGAAAAAGCCGCACAGAGAGATTTTGATTTAATTGTAGCAGCAGGTGGAGACGGCACGATCAATGAAGTCGTCAATGGACTAGCACCGCTTGATAAAAGACCAAAATTAGGAATCATTCCAGTTGGAACGACAAATGACTTCGCAAGAGCACTTGGAATTCCAAGAGAAGATATTTTAAAAGCAACAGATGCCATTATTGATGGTGTAGCAAAGCCGCTTGATATCGGTAAAGTCAATGGCCATTATTTTATTAATATTGCTGGCGGCGGCCGGTTAACAGAGCTGACATATGAGGTGCCTAGTAAGCTGAAGACAATGCTTGGACAGCTTGCTTATTATTTAAAAGGCATGGAGATGCTACCTTCCATCCGCCCGACAGAAGTCGAAATTGAATATGACGGCAAATTATTTCATGGAGAAATCATGCTGTTTCTTGTTTCACTAACAAACTCAGTAGGCGGCTTTGAAAAGCTGGCACCAGATTCCATTCTAGATGATGGGATGTTTGACTTGATTATTTTAAAGAAGGTCAACCTAGCAGAAGCCATTCGAGTGGTCAGCCTTGCACTTCGAGGCGAGCATATTCATGATAACAATGTCATCTACGCAAAAGCGAATCGCGTCAAAGTAGATGTAAAAGATAAAATGCAACTCAATTTAGATGGTGAATACGGCGGCATGCTGCCAGGTGAATTTGAAAACCTGTATCGCCATATTGAATTTATTATGCCAAAAGCAACAGCTGAAAAAATAGGGTGAAGATTGAACTTGGTTCCTTATGGCGACCAAGTTTTTCTTTGCAAATGAGGTGATAAAATTGGTGAAAATGAAACCCCCAGTTCAAAAGAATGAATATTACAATGTAACCTTCGAAGACTTAACGCACGAAGGTGCTGGTGTCGCTAAGGTTGAGGGCTTCCCTGTCTTTGTACCGAATGCCCTCCCGGACGAACAAGGGAAAATCAAAGTAACGCGTGTCAAAAAAGGATTTGCTTTTGGACGACTTATGGAGCTGACAAAGGAAAGTCAGCACAGGCAAGATGCGCCATGTCCCATTTACAAGCAGTGCGGCGGCTGTCAAATTCAGCATATGAGCTATGAAGGCCAGCTGCTATTTAAACAGAAACAAGTAAAGGACGTATTAGAGCGGATCGGCAAGCTTGATATGAGCCGTGTAAAAGTTCATCCTGTAATCGGCATGGAACAACCATGGAATTACCGAAATAAAGCACAAGTTCCAGTTGGCGAACGGGAAGGCGGGCTTGTTGCAGGATTTTATCAGCAGCGTACCCATGAAATCATTGATATGGAAACATGTCTGATCCAGCAGTCAGAAAATGATGCAGTGGTACAAGCAGTAAAAGACATTTGCAATGCGTTCGGCATAAAAGCATACAATGAAGAGCGGCACAAAGGCTGGCTGCGTCATGTCATGGTTCGCTACGGCATCGCAACAGGTGAAATGATGGTTGTTTTTGTGACAAGAACGGCTGATTTTCCGCAAAAGCAACAGGTGATTGAGCAGATTATAGCACGCTTCCCACATGTTCGGTCAATTGTGCAAAACGTGAATTCAAAGAAAACAAATGTTATTTTCGGCGATGAAACGACCGTTTTGTGGGGAGAAGAATACATTTATGACACGATTGGCGACATCAAATTTGCTATTTCAGCCCGCTCGTTTTATCAAGTGAACCCAGCTCAAACAAAGGTGCTTTACGACAAAGCGCTTGAATATGCAGAGCTGCAAGGCGAAGAAACCGTCATCGATGCGTACTGCGGAATCGGTACGATATCCTTATTTCTCGCACAAAAAGCAGGCAGAGTATATGGCGTTGAAATAGTGCCAGAAGCGATTGAAGATGCAAAACGCAATGCTGCATTAAACGGGATTAACAACGTTGAATTCGCAGTCGGCGAAGCAGAAGCCGTCATCCCAAACTGGTACAAAGAAGGCATCAAAGCAGATACGCTAGTTGTCGATCCGCCAAGAAAAGGCTGTGATGAAGCACTGCTTGATACCATTTTAAAGATGAAACCAAACCGCGTTGTGTATGTGTCCTGTAATCCTGGGACGCTTGCTCGTGATTTGCGTATTCTTGAAGATGGTGGGTATGTGACGGAGGAAGTGCAGCCTGTGGATATGTTCCCGCATACGAGTCATGTGGAGTGCGTGGCGTCTTTATCCCTTAAATAATAAGGTTTGGGAAGCCATGAAAGCGCAATTGACCACATTTTGACCACTTAGCCTTATAATTTCATGTAATCACCAAATTTTTGTGCTGTTCTTGCTTTGATTTTTGGAGTTACATGAGCGTAAATATCACCAGTCATTTTAATAGATGAATGGCCAAGGCGTTCTTGAACTTCTTTTAACGATACACCAGCTTCTAATAATAACGTTGCGTGAGTGTGACGGCAGTCATGAATACGTATTTTTGGTAGAGCGGCTTCTTTAGTCGCTCTATTGAAGTTTTCAGTTAAGGTACGAGGATAAATCGGTCTGCCATCTTGTCTAGCGAAAATAAGATCCTGATCATCATATAATTTTCCTAAACTCATTTTTACTTCAAGTTGCTTAATACGATAAGATTTCAAACATTCCACCAGGTAATCTTCAATTGTAATATCTCTTTCCGATGATTCTGTTTTCAATGTCCCGAAACGGAAGCCTTCGTCATCATATATCAAATTTCTTCTTACGTGAATTGTACTATCATCAAAATCAACATCTTCCCATTTAAGCCCGAGAAGTTCACCGCGCCTCATGCCAGTGTAAAGGGCAGTTGTGAAAATAGCATGATACACAGGTGCTGTCACAAATTTAGCCACGTTTAAAAATTTGTTTACTTCTTCCCTTGTCCAAGTAACGTATTTTCTTCTACGCCCACGAGGTACCTTTACTTTGTCTAGAGGGTTTTTATTAATCAACTCCCAATCAACCGCTTTTTCCATGCATCCATACAGAACAGCAAATATATATTCTATATATCTTTCAAAAAGTCCCTCTTCTAATAACTTTGCAATAAAATGTTCAATATGTGCTGGTTTGATCTCGTTTAATTTGAAATGGCCCAGCAAAGGTATTATTTTGTTTTTAACTACTCTGCGGTAATTTTTGAAAGTTGTTTCCTTTACTTTTCTTTTTGCAACTAGATCCAACCATTTTTCTACATGCGATGAAAGAAGAACGTTACTATCTAAAATAAAAGTATTTTTATTGATCTGGTTTTCAAGTTCGTTGGCAACGACCTCAGCTTCTTTTTTTGTTTCAAATCCTCTACGCGTAACCTGTTTTCTTTTACCAGTGATAGGGTCTTTTCCTAACTCAATTGTAAAAGAGTATGTGTAGCCTTTTTTATTCTTCGCTGGAACCTTTCTAAAGTACGCCATGTTAAACGGCCTCCTTCTTAATTAATTTGTTTTAAAGTATTCTCATATAAAGAAAAAGCAAAGCTTTTTCTTCTAAACATTTCTAAGCGGGTGGTGGCAAAAGAATAAGTCACATTAAAGGTGTCACCAATTAGTTTTATTGCTTCAGATTGCAAAGAAGGCAGGTTCAATTTTTGAAGCATAAAGGTGGGGACACAAAAATGATACATAAAACTATTAGCCTGGTATTCTTGCAATTCTCGAAAGAGCTTGTGCATATCAAACTGGTTGCCATAGTGCTTAATTACATGACACAGTTCGTGACCAAATTCCTCCCATTGCTGTTTTTTGTTTAAACGTTTATCAATGATCATGCTGTACGAGCCATTCACACAAAAAACGATACTAGGCCTTCTTTCAAAGTGAAGCCATATTTTTAGTGAAGCTGCCATAAGTTCCATATCGATCGATTCTGGTGTAAGTATGTTTAATTTTGTGTATATTTTCTTCACTTCTTCTTCTAAATGAGATAATCCTTTCATTCAATCACCTCTAAACGAGAATGTATGTTCTGTTTTTGTTTCTAAAAAAGAGCCCTGAAAGAAAAGGGCTTTATTTAACTGGGATCGTAAATGAAACGTCTTTATTTTTCATAAAGTCTTCGGTTGTAACATCGCCGAATTTTAGTTTGATTTCTTTTATTCCTTTAACATCAATTTCTTTTCCTTCTGGAGCTAGGAACTGAATGATGCCATCTTGTTTAACTCCACCTTCTACTTCTCCACCTATAGAACCATCAGTCATGAAGAGATTAGCCTCTATCTGCATATCGCCAATAACTGCTTTTCCTTGATCAGGGTAGAAGTTTAGTACGCTATTAGTTGTATTTTCAATGTTGATACCAACGTTTATTTTGTCTTTCATGATTTTAACATCGCCGAGGTTAACTTTCATACCAAGAACTTCAGTTTTTTTATTGCTAGCATCTATTTTTTTTGAGCCGTCATTCTTGTTGCTTTTCTTTTTAGAATCAGAAGATTCTTTTGTTTTCTCTGCGCCCGTTGATACATCTTCTGTTGATCCACACGCTGCTAATGCAAGTGTTAAACCTAATGCCAAAAACAATACAAGTAATTTTTTCAAAACAAATTCCCCTTTTAACATAATTTTTATATAAACGATCATTCTCTCTATTTACAGATCGGTATATATCTGTTCTAGAATTCAACAAATATCGAAAAAATTTACATCCTTATGCAAGATTTATACTGTAAAAATTACAGCACAACCTTCAGTTGAGAAACAAATGATTGTAGACTCTACTGTAATTTTTACAGTTGAATGGTCGTTCAATTGTAGGTATTACTGTAAAAATTACAGCAGAACCTTCAGCATTAATTAAACTAAATAAAACATATTAATAAATATAAACAAAACAGAATTATTTTTTGTGCTATTTATTTTCTACCCATCTTCTTTTCCTTCTCTTTGATGTAATTGATGAAGTCTATTGTTTGTCTTCTAGCTTCCTCTGAAAAATCAGAGGCTTCATTGAAAGCAATTTGAAGGTCAGGATCAGACTCAATTTTATTATCATCAAAGATTTTGTAGTCAGGATTATCACTCCTGCCAACTAGGTAATCAATTGAAACATCAAATATATCTGCAAATTTAAGCAATTCACTATCAGTAACAGGTCTTTTGCCTGATTCTATTCTACTTAAGACACTGTAGTTAATATTGACTCTAGATTCTAATTCGCGTAATGACCAATCGTTCTTCTCGCGAAGTTCTTTAATTCTTTCACCTAATTTATTTTTCATAAAATCACCAAGATCCCTTTTATGATTTTTTCCATATTAGCAACACAATAATATCATGTTTCTAATATGGAAAAAAATATTTTGCTAAAAACACAACAAAAATAGTTGACTTTGCTAATTCAACAAAATATACTTATAACTAAGTTGCTGATTCAACAACAAAATAAAGAGGTGAGATATTTGGAATTCAATCTTGTTTTGATTAGAAATAGAAGAATTGAGTTAAACCTTTCTCAACAAGAATTAGCGTGTGCTTTAGGTTTTAAAGACGCATCAACTTATTTAAAGTATGAGAGAGGAGAATACGCATTTAAAGCAAAGCAACTCCCTGTTTTGGCTGAAATTCTTCAGTGTAAAGTGACAGATTTTTTTGTTCAAAATGTTGCTTAAATAGCAACAAAAAACACATTCGGAAAACATCTCGAAAGGAGCAAGAACATGGAAAAAAACATTGTAAGCCTCCATGTATCAAACCAACCTGAATTGAAAGAGTTGCTCGATAAGGCTGGTTACCAAATCGAACAACTCAAACAAACACTTAGTCAAATTGAATCATTTACACCTAATGTGAAAATTGATTAAAAACCAAGCTTTCTAGCCACATACTCAGTACTAGCTGTTTCAAGCATTTCTCTCCATGAACTGAATTTAGTGTTATTTAAAACATAATCATCTAATTCATTTTCAGGTATTTGATCTAAGTTTTCATGCTGTGAGAAAATCTCTCCACTTTCAAATTCATTGTAGGATGAAAAATTAGTGTTTTTTCTCAAAAAAGCATCTGTAAACAACTCTTCTAAAGGAACGTCGTTAGATCCTTGAAGATCATCAGCAGCCTTAGACATTTTTTCGAGTTGTTTTTCAAATTCTTTAAACCCTTTGATTTCCATATGTTTCACCACCTTTCAGAAATAATATCGGCTGAAAGGTAGAAAAATCCAATAGGAGGTTGTGACATGCCACAGACAGTTATCACTTTTGATGAATTGACAGCAACAGTGTTTCAGGATCAAATGCAAAAGCTTTTCCAAGAAGCTTATGAAAAAGGCGTTGAAGACGGTCGAAACAAATACGCGCTCAAGCCAGTTTTAACGCGTAAAGAAGCGATGGAAGTGCTTCGATGCAAAGAAACAAAAATGGCAGAGCTAGTAGCCAGATCAGACTTTCCTAAGAATCCGATGCTAGGAAGGAACATACCCACTAAGCAGCTGCTTGAATGGATTGATCTTCATACCGAATGGATGAAAGAAAACACAGATTACTTCAAGAAAGGAGCCACAGCATGAATCAATTACAACAGATTTTCAACTATCAGAATCACGATGTCCGAACAGTCTTTCAAGATGGACAACCTTGGTTTGTTGCAAAGGATGTATGCGAGATTTTAGGGATTAAAAATGCTACCCAAGCCATTTCAAAACTGGATATTGATGAACGGGCTATGTTGAACATAGGGCGTCAAGGTAATACAAATATCGTGAACGAACCGGGTCTTTATACATTAATTCTAGGAAGCCGTAAACCCGAAGCTAAACAATTTAAGCGATGGATCACCCATGATGTCATTCCGACAATCCGAAAGACAGGCGGTTATGTAGCAAACGATGATCTATTCATTCAAACTTATCTGCCGCAGGCTGATGAACAAACAAAACATTTTTTTAAAGCCACCTTGCAAACGATGAAAGAACAAACCAAGCAGATTGAAGCAATGAAGCCTAAAGCACTTTTTGCAGACGCAGTCGAAACGTCTGAATCATCTGTACTTGTTGGAGAATTAGCAAAACTGCTTCAACAAAATAATGTGCAAATCGGACCAAACAAACTCTTTGAATGGTTACGAGAGAATGGATACTTAATCCGCAAAAAAGGTGAATCATATAATCTCCCAACACAGCGCAGTATGGATATGGGGTTGTTCGAGATCAAGAAGCGAGCTGTTAACAATCCTGACGGTTCAGTTAGAACAACACGCACACCGAAAGTGACTGGAAAAGGACAAGTTTACTTTATTAATAAATTCCTAGCGTCAGAAACGGCCTAATCGTTAACCGGTTCAGCGCAGGGTTTTCTATACCTTGCCTGTCCCTTCATTAATAAATTTTACCAATAAAAACTGAATAGAAAAGGATGGGAACAAATGCAGAACAGCCCGTATAATCAGCGGAATTTACCTGAAATCATGAGGAGAGTAAGGAAAGAAGCCGGATATTCGCAGTATCAACTTGGCAAATTAATCGGAGGGCGTGATCAGAGGAATGTATCAGACATTGAAAATGGTTATGTCAGACCTACACCTGAATTGTGCATCAACTGGTTCAAAGCATGTGAAGCCTATGAACATATTGATCTCGTACACTACATTTTCAAAATGCATCCACTCGCAGCGGCACCGATTGATCCCGCCCTAAATGATTGTGCTCATAAGGCTCTAATCAACCTAGTGCAGGAAATGGAAGATGCCAAACAAGCCACTAAAGAGCTTGCGGAATGGTTGAACAATACCCGTCCAGGCAAACATGCCGAGCTTCCGATGCAGGCGATCAAGCAAATATACGATCTAACGCAGGCAAACAAAACACTTATGTATTCAATGTCGAGGGAGTTCGGCTTGAAGATACAAGACCTGACGGAAAAATGGTCGAAAAAAGCCATAGTCTCAGAGGTAGCAATGCACAAAAGACAGGAGGCAGTTCTAGCATGATTGATAAACAGTTTTTAAGTGAAGATATTCCGCTGGCGGAATCAAAAATTGACAGTGTAAAAGAGCTTTTATACCTTGCTCATCAAGCACTAAAAGATGGAGATTACGAAGAAGTGGCAAGTATGGCTGGCAGTATTAGAAACATTAGCGAAGATCTAACGAGAATGGGTAACAAGGGTCTTTTAATTAAAACAGCTGAGGCAATACAGAAAAAACACGGTGTACGGCTGACAGTTGTCAAACGTACTGAAAGGACTGAAACCATTGAATATTGAGCATCCGATGGTAACACAGATTAATAGTTTTGGTTATCCAAAGAGTCATTGGAAAGATGAAGCGGAGCGCGATGGCTACGAAGAGGAAGACGATGAAGATAAATAAAAAAACCCGCTTGGCATAGCGAGTTTTGAAAAGGTGTACTGCTTCGATTAGGTACCGACAGTATACCAAATAATCACATAAAAATCAATGGAGGTATACATGATGTCAAAATTTCAAATCAGCTTCGACCATCGCCGTGAAGCGCAGGAGCGTTTAGAGCAGGCAGGCGGTTGGATCGACTACAAAAAAGGACAACCTGTGTTTAATTTTCCTAACGCAGCAGCCAAACAAAAATATATTCAGCTAGGGCAGGCGGCTTATCGTCAAAAGGTGGAGATGTAGTCATGCAAGCGAAGGTCCTTTCATCTACAGCTGAAATGTCGAGAGAAGAATGGCTTCTCTCTCGGCAAAAGGGTATAGGTGGGTCTGATGCTGCTGTGGTGCTTGGCTTGAGTAAATGGAAAACGCCGTTTGAATTATGGCTTGAAAAGACAGGGCAAGTCTTGCTGGATGATGAGCAGAGTGATGCAGCATACTTCGGAACCATACTTGAAGATATAGTGGCGAAAGAATTTGAGATTAGGAGCGGCAAAAAGGTTCGCAAGAAAAACGCCATTTTACAGCATCCCGAGCATTCTATGATTCTAGCAAACATTGACCGCATGATCGTTGGTGAAAAAGCCATTCTCGAATGCAAGACAACATCCGCCTATAACGCAAAGGAATGGATAAATGATGAGATTCCCGCCAGTTACATTGTTCAGGTTCAATACTATCTAGGGATTTTAGGACCTGAATACAAAAAAGGTTACTTCGCTGTATTGATTGGTGGTAATCGGTTTGTGTGGAAAGAAGTTGAGCGTGATGAAGAACTGATTGAAATGATATTTTCATCTGTCGTGAATTTTTGGAATGACCATGTGCTGAAAGGTGTTGCTCCAGCACTAGACGGATCGAGCGCGGCAGAAGAGTTCTTGAAGAAGAAATATGCTGAATCAGATAGCACCAAAATTGTTGATCTCACAAGCGCAAATAAAGAGCGCATCCAACACTATCTAAGACTTAAAGCAGACATTGCCGCTTTACAAGAGCAAGCCAAAGAGATTGAGAATCAGATCAAGCAAGAATTGAAAGATGCTGAAACAGGTTTTGTCGGTAAGTATCAAGCAACTTGGAAACCAGTTGTTTCTAACAGAGTAGACACAAACAAACTGAAAGAGCACTTCCCCGATATTTACCAAAAAGTCATAAAAGAAACGAGATCAAGGCGTTTCGCAATCAAGGAGGTCGAATGATGGCTACTAATCAATCATTAAAAAACAATATACAGAAACGGCAGAATAACGCAGCGGCACCCGCTACTCAAGGAACAACACTAAAATCATTGCTTTCTTCACCAACAGTCATGAACCGTTTTGAAGAGGTTTTAGGGAAGCGAGCACCACAGTTCACAGCATCAATTTTAGGTCTATATAACAGCGAGAAAATGCTTCAAAAAGCGGAGCCGATGAGTGTCATTTCATCTGCAATGGTAGCAGCAACGCTTGATCTACCTGTAGATAAGAATTTGGGTTATGCCTGGATTGTTCCGTACAGTGGTAAAGCGCAATTTCAACTAGGATATAAGGGTTATATCCAGCTTGCTTTAAGAACCGGACAATACAAATTTATTAACTGTATACCTATTCGTGAGGGAGAGCTTCAAAAATGGAACCCTTTGACGGAAGAAATTGATATAGATTTTGAAAAACGTCAATCAGAATCGGTCATTGGATATGCCGCATATTTTGAACTGCTTAACGGCTTTAGAAAAACAACATATTGGACTAAAGCAGACGTTGAAAAACATAAAAAACGTTTCAGTAAGTCCGATTTCGGTTGGAAAAACGATTGGGATGCTATGGCGCTGAAAACGGTATTAAAAGCAATCTTGAGCAAGTGGGGCATCTTGTCGGTTGAAATGCAGTCAGCCCTTAAAGAAGACGGAGAAGAACAGCGTGAACGAATTGACATTACGGATGAAATGCCGGAAACGGAAATCATTGATGCTGATGAAAAGCCTAGCGCAAATGATGCCGATCCTTTTGATGGCGAAGCGGTTGATATAAAAGATGACGATCTCCCATTCAATTAGAGTGCCTATTCCCTTCTGTTATTTATGGATGACAGAGGGGGCACCCAATAGGTCTAAGTTGTTCCGAAACTATGTCGAGGGTTACATCAAAAGAACTGAACCAAATTTAAAGCTTGTCAGCATCGACGGAATGACAGCTCTATGCGAAAGGGCGTGAATAGATGAACTACCTGAAAGAAATAAACGGTTTCATGAGATTTCTTGAAACAACAGAATTAAAGCCTACCACTCAAGCACTGTGGTTTCACTTGATGGATATAAACAACGGTTGTTCGTGGAAAGATTGGTTCACGGTGCCAAACAGTCGGCTTTATTCTCGGTTAGGAGTTAGCGAAAAGACTATGATTGAGCATCGGAAAATTTTAATGGAACATGGCCGGATTGAATACAAACCAAAAGGTAAATCAGCGGGCAGTTATCGCATCGTAAGTCTTGAGACTAAAGCGAGCATCGCCCCTGTACCTGACGAAGAACCCGAAAAGCCAAAAGAAGAAAAACCAACACGACAGGAGGACGAGCAACCTATGAACCCGTTCATCTTTTTTGAAAGTCATTTTGGGGGCACATTAAGCCCGATTAATGCTGAAAAGATCAATCAAATGATTGACGATCACGGAGAAGCTAAAGTGATTGAAGTCATGAAAGAAGCCGTTGAGAAGGATCGGAAATCAATAGGTTGGGTTTCAGCGGTATTGTACAGACCAATCATCAAAGGAGGCAAGCAAGATGGCAAAGACAACGCTAGACGAGGTGTTCGAAAAAATGAAGGCCAATCTAAAGTTACGCCAATCTTCGGTACCGGTCGCCTCAGAAGAAACGTATGAATGCGATGAATGTAAGGATAAAGGAATTATCGTGTATCGGATTCACAAAAGCACAGAAGAGCGCATGAAAAATGAAGGGAAACGTTTCGACCTTGCCGCTCATGAAATGGTTCGTGAAGATGACTTTCTCGCTGGTAAAGTATGTAGCCCTCAAGATGCGAAGTATTGGAAGACAACCTTTTCACGCCAGTGTCGATGTGTTGCCGAAAGGGCAGCACTTAAAACACAAATGCAACTTATGAGTGCCAGCAATATATCTGAACGGTTTAAGAAAATGACATTCAGTAGTTTTAAAACAGCTGGAAAACCTCAAGTGATTCAAGAAATGCGAGAATGCGCCTTTGAGTACGCTAAAGCATTTCAAGATATAAAGAACACTGACGAAAACAGCATTGCTTTATTAGGTCAGTCGGGTGTCGGTAAAACACATCTTCTATCAGCTGTTGCCAACGGATTTATTGAAAAATATAAAATTCCCGTCCTGTATTTTCCGTACCTTGAAGGCATGACGGATCTTAGAAAAAATTTCGATAAGTTACCAAAGAAGATGGACCTTTTAAAAAACATAGACGTGCTTTTTATTGATGATCTATTCAAATCAAGAACAAATGAAAATGACGAGCTGAAGACATGGCCGTTTTTGCAAATGCAAGAAATTATTAACTATCGTTATCAACATCAAAAACCGATCATGCTTTCATCTGAATTAACATTTGAGGACTTCATACAAATGGATGAAGCATTCGGCACCCGACTTTACTCAATGTGTAAGAACTTTGCTGTGACAATTGAAAAGAATATAAAGCTGAATCATCGGCTAGAAGGAGCGTTTTGAGATGTGTAACACATGCAATGGCGAGAAAGTCGTCATAAACGAAAATACTTTCATGGCTGGCTTCTTCCCTTGTCCTGAATGTAACACCACAGGATGTAAACAGAGCCTAAAGCCAGTCATTGAAATGTTAGATCAAATGCTGGCTAAAGCAAGGGCGTTGGAAGGAAAGACAGCATGAAGACGATGGCAGCACTAATCACTATCGCTTTAACAACATCATCAAGAGAAAGGAAGCTCCTGCAATGGCTGCGGGATGACGGGAGGTAAGGGAATGAGAGAAATCAAGTTTAGAGGTTGGTATGGAAGTCGAATTGGGATGATGGCACCAACCTTTGATGGTGATATCAATGAAATTTTCGCTGATAAACATGGTGATTATATGCAGTACACCGGATTAAAGGATAAAAACGGCGTTGAGATTTATGAGGGGGATATTACTATTGATCCAATTAAGAATATCAAAGGAGTCATTTGTTACGATTCTCACCAAGCTAGATATAAGTTTGTTCCTTTAGATTTGTATCACGCTAACTCAGGGAACGGTGGATGGACAGGGTTGGAACTAAACGTAAACAGAAGACTTCCAGAAGTCATCGGCAACATCTATGAAACCCCGAAGCTGTTAACAGAAAAATAATGAATCCTAGCATCACGTCTTTACTAAAAAGAACTGACCTAACTGAAACAGAAAAATCAAAGCTCGTTGCCGAACTGAAAAAGCACTTCCAGCAACGGAAAGCGAGGGTGAGGAATGGCAAAAGTATTGGAGAATCAAACGCTTTATCAATGCGAAAATTGCGGGAAACGTCTTCTGACTAAGCATGGAGCTAAGTTACATGAAACTATGTATTGTCCTGTTGTTCTACAAAGAGAAAAGAGGAAACGTCAGGAATCCTGTGAACATAAGCACATGGAAACGAGCTACTGTCCTATGGCAGGAGAGGAACACTTGTTGGAACCTGACTATTATTATTGTGTAGATTGTGACATGACAGAAATGGATATTAGGCAGCAAAAAAAGGAGAGGGCAAATGTCCAATAAATACGGCGCACGCAAAACGGTAGTAGATGGCGTCACCTTCGACAGCAAGGCAGAAGCCAAATACTATCAGCATCTTAAATGGCTCAAGCAAGCCAAACAGATAAAAGACTTTTCATTGCAACCACGCTTTGAGCTTCAAGAAGCCTTTAAGAAACATGACAAGACTTTTCGGAAGATTGAATATATTGCAGACTTCGAGATCACTAAACTCGATGGATCAAAAGAAATAATCGACATCAAGGGAATGGAAACGAAAGAGTTTGCTATCAAGCGAAAGCTGTATGAACGCAAATTTGATACTCCGCTAAAAGTCGTTGCTTTTGATCGGTCGCTTGGTTTTATCGAACTGGACAAACTCAAAAAGCTGAAAAGGAAGGCGGGGAAACCAACTGTTAAACGTGGTAATAGCAGACGATCGTCCGTTGTGGGTAAGGCAGGAAGATAAGCTTATGGCCTGTATGACACGTTGTTCGCAGTTTAAACAATGCTCTAGCCGCTTTGGAACAGATTGCAAACGAATGGGCGGCGTTGAAATACCGAAGATTGGAGGGAGAAATAATGAGCGGAAAGCCTAACAACCCTTATGCTACGGGTCCAGTCATCGAGTGGAAGATGACAAAAGAGGAACTAGAGGCGTATCTAGCCAAGCGCCCTATCGTGTATAGAGAAGAACTAAAACCGTCACCATCATACCAAATGGATAAATGGGCATAAAAAAACACCGAAGCCGCGGCCCCAGTGCTAATTAAACCCAACACTTTAATTATAACACATGGGGGCATGAAGCGGATGAAACCAACTGAAATTAAAGACTTTGATACAACTATTCAAAATGCAATAGAACCCGGTAAGGTCCGCATCATCGTAATAGACGGCAACGAAGGAACCGCACACATCACAGACGCACCTGAACACGGAAAAACGATCATTCAAACTGCTAAAGGTCACTTTGCAAGAGTTGACCATGAAATAGGATACAAGATCAAAAAATAAATGGAGGCGGGGAAATAATGAGTCTACCTAAACATGTCGAGCTTTCACAGGCAGTCAAGGCCTGCAAAAATCAAGCGATGACTATTGATGATGCAGCTGCATATATAGGCGTGCCTAAATTTTTCGTACCAGTGCTTGCTGATTATTGTCCTGACCTGATCATAGAGGGCAATGTCGTCATGGCGAAAAGGGAATCAAACGGACCTGTCATCTTCACCTTGATTGGTTTCATGGCGATTATAACGATCGCTGGATTACTAGGAAATTAAACGCCTAGCGGCTTAGGAGGAAACGGTATGAGTGAACATGTGTTAAAGGAATTTGAAACGCTTAGGGAAGCAGTTGAATTTATAAAAGGCAGACTACCAGAATATATGACGGAAGTTAACAGGTACTATGAATTGTTTTTACTATACCCAATTGATGGCGGACCTTTCTTCGTCTTTGAATCAAATTATGCCCTAGCAAGCTGGCTAGAAAGTGTTGCATGGGATGATTGGGGCTTATGGGAACTTAACGATCCTTCAGAATCGTTGAATGAAGATGTAATGGTATGGCAGTTTCACAGAGATATTCGCAAAGAAATGTTTGAGACTCTTTACAGGGATTCAAAACCATTTATAAACGGTTGGTCAAGACAGCGTAAAGAAATATGGTTTGAAGCAGTTCCATCATTCTCATTAAATTGAAAAGGGGCCAACTGAAATGAACCTTGAAAAAATGTTTAAAATGCAGGCGGAGTTAGACAGTCGAATAATTAAAGAAAAAGGGCTGGAAGGTCAAGACCTTCTTCCCGGACTTATCTTGGCACTACAGGTCGAACTGGCTGAATGCGCTAACGAGTGGCGCGGCTTTAAGTTCTGGAGCAATGACCAGCAGCCATGCACAGAAAAAGAGATAGAGTGTTCTCTTTGTAAAGGCACTGGCGATATGAATTACGAAAGGGTCGCAGAGGACGCAGAAGGAAGCGGAGGACACGAATATATCAAGTGTGAAGAATGCAACGGAGAAGGAACGACAGGCACGAAAAATCCACTCTTAGAAGAATACGTGGACTGCTTGCATTTTATCTTGAGTATTGGTAATGACATTGGTTATTCATCAAGTATTTATAATTTGAACATTTTGAAATGGAATGTCAAGAAAGTTAGCGGAGTGAATGCGTTTCTATCTCTTTTCAAAGGTGTGTCGTCCTTAATTACGGGATTTGAAGATGCTGGCATGTTGTTTCACTACTATAGAAATATCTTCAACCGATTTAACGAGCTAGGAATAGCTCTCGGCTTCACTTCTGAACAAATAGAACAAGCATACATTGACAAAAACGCCGTCAATCATAAGCGGCAGCAGGAGGGATACTGATGGATATTGTTATCAGATACATTTTCAAGCATCGTTTTTCAGGAAACATTGAGATCAAAAAGTATTCTACTAGTCAACTAGAAGCGCGGGTAGCAAAAAAGCTGTCACCGTGCTTCGATGAAACTGAATACGAATTGATCTCTCGTGATCTATGCGTACCCTTAGAGCAAAAACTAGATGTCTTTGTAGGTGATTTAATCAAGGTTTCCCATTTTTCTGGTGACTATGTGGCGGTTGTGAAACTTGGAAAGTATGAACAGGATGGAAGCGGTAATGAGTATGAACCTTCAAAATGTGTAGGTTTTTATGCGGAAGCGGTAAACCCAAAAGCCACTGATGAAGACGGCTTTGAAGTTGTACCTGACTATCTTGTTCAAAACTCAATGATTGAGCTTGATTACTATCAACGTATAGGCAACATCTATCAAAATCCTGATCTATTGGAGGAAGCACAATGAACGAAAACCCGATTATCTCATCTGTAATTACAAAGCTGCACCAACAGCAGGAAAAGGGCCTGCAAAAGTACGGGGCTTATGTCAAAACCTCCTCCTATGATCTAAAAGGGTGGTTGCAGCACGGACTTGAAGAAACGTTGGATCTTGCGACATACCTTGAAACGGCAATTCAGTTGTTGGAAGAACAGGTTAAAAGCAAAAACAAAGAAGAAATGAAGTTTTATGAGACGCACGAGCCTTATTATGCATTGATCAAAGCGCGCAATATCGAACGTGCAATGGAGATTTATAATAATGATGTAACTGGTGATGAAGAGAAAGAACTTGCGGAAAGCATCAAAGAAGTAACGGCACTATATGCAGCAACAAAGTATAGTCGCTGTACTGGAGAAGATAACAAAACAGTTCCTATTGAAGAAGTCCTTGAAGATTTAACGAACGAAAAAGAAATGAGATTGGCAATAGACGGGAGCTTGCTATAAGAAAGGGGAATGAATCATGGGATTAGATTTTACTCATTGTGATGCACGTTGGTCATACAGCAGCTTCAATAACTTCCGAAGAAAATTAGCAGCATGTATCGGTATGAATTTAGATGATATGCAGGGCTTTGGTGGGGATATACCATTTGAGAACTATGATGATGACATTATTCCATTGCTGGATCATTCAGACTGTGAAGATGACCTACCGCCTGACGTTTGTAAAACCGTTGCTAATAGATTGCGTCAACTTGTCCGCAATTGGTCGGATGATGATAGAGATAAAATTAACGCGCTCTATCTTGCAGAGGGAATGGAACTAGCGCATCAACAAAATGAACCATTGGAATTTATATAAGAGGGGACAATGACAAATGAAAAAACTACTAATCACACTAACTATTATTATTGCGGCGGTGCTTTATGCGCCGTCTGCTCAAGCGGTATGGTCAAACTGGCAAACTGAGGGATATGGTCATCAAGCGCGAGTCTTTACGGATGATACCAATTACTATGCAGGCGCAAAGACAATTGACTGGAGAGCGGAAAAGAAGGGATCAAGCACGCTTTATTACACCGCTGGCGTTTACAAAAAGCGAAGCGGTGGCGGCTTAACAGATACTAATCTAGTGCAAAGAGGCAGCTTCAAAGTTGCCACGCCTCTAAAGTCGTTTAGTGTAAGTGAAATTCGCAAACGTACCGGCAAAGGAACATACGTGATCCAGCTTGATTGCTACACGGATTCAGCAAAGAAAAAATACATCGGCACCTTTGAGTCCGTTAAATTCAATATTCGATAGGCGGTGGCGAAATGACAAATAAAATCGTATGTCCTCATTGCAAGAGTGCTGATGGATTTTACACGAAAGAGAGAGTAACTGGTTCAGCTCACATTTACTACAATTCAGCCGGAGATTTAGAAGAAGAACAAGGCGCTATGTATGACGGCCTGTCGCACCACGGAGGAACAAAAGCCTATTGTAAGCAGTGCTATAAACTGATGGGGAAAACAGAATATTTAGCATCTGGAAATCATGAGGAAGACACATGGCGGAGGTAACGGAATGACAGCAGAAGACTTGCACAGCTACTATTGCGAGGATTGCGAAGAGTGGACATATCTTGAAACATTAGAGCATCCGGGTGAGGTCCATTGTGCATATTGTGGAGTTGCTGATGTTAATATCAGCTCAGCCGATTATGAAAAACTCAAAGAATGGGTGAAGATATGTAATGAATCAGTATAGAGTGTATGACGACAGAACGGATGAAACACTGTTCAAATCTTCTAAAGAGGATTGTCTCTTTTTCATCAAATGGAATTATGAAGAAGATGACGATGATTTTGAACACATTTTTATAGAGCCAATTAAATAAGTCCAAGACGGAGAGCCTGCGGACACTGATCAACACCTTTTAAGGGTGCTGGTTGGTGTCCGTTTTCTTTTTGTCAGAAAGGAGCAGCCGTGAAAAAAGATAAACCGAAAAAACAGCCGCAGGAGCTTACAGAAAGAGAGATAAAAGAGCTCATGGGGCAAAACATGCAAAGACTGAAAAGAGCCAAAGGCGGGGCGTACAAGCGTAAATAACGGGAGGGGATATAGATGACAGATCAAATGATTGCTTGGCAGGTTGAAGAATGGATTAGAGACTATGAATTTATGTTACGAGAGATCGACAGGCTCACAAGGCTCTTGAACCGTGTTGAATTCGCTGGAGGTCAAAAGCTAACGGCAACATACGGTGATGAAGCTGCAATGCCTAAAGGATCAGCAGGAATAAGCCAAGCTGAACTAAGACATCTTGACCGCAGAGAAAAGCGACTGCTCAAATACGAAGCCATTGCTAATTTCCTTAATAAAGCTGTGGATCAAATGCAAGAGGAAAGACATTTAATCGTGTATGACTGCATGATGACTGGAATGAGTTACACCGCTATATCTGATCACCTTGAATGCTCAAGAGACACAATCAGAAAAATCAAAACTGAAATAATCGGCAATATCGTCAAAGAAGTCAAGAAAGTCAATTTTCTTCAACATTTGAAATCACTTAAAACCGCAGTGTAAACTTGAAGGCAGGACGGGGAGGCATAATTTTCCCGTGTCTCCGCAAATTAATATATTTTCACTTGCTCTTGCGAGCTTGGGATTCGTTCGACAAATTTTGCGAACACCACAATTTTATCAAACTTCTCCGATATTAATGTCGAGGAGTGAGTGAAATTGAGTAAAAAGAAGAAAACCACAACTAATAATAAGCAAAAGAGCGAGCGAAAGAACGAGCAATTAAAGGAATTAGAAGATGTGATCTACACATATCCAGAGAAAGATTTAATTTCTTATTTTAAAAAGATATTCATATACGGTAATACGAAGGAGCATTATAAAAAGAACTTGGCTTTACTTCGCAACTTAGATATGGATTCCATAGATTTTGCAATTGCTAGATTTTATCATTTGGATAATAGCTTAGATCCTGTCAGAAGAAACTTAATGGCAGTGATTCCTTTATTCGTTGCATATCTTACGGCTGTATTTAATGTTAATGTAATTAAAATATTAGGATTTTTGTTGGTGACTATATCGGTTCTAATTGTACTAATACTATTAAATAAAGACAGAAAGAATAGAATTATTACAGGTTACATGTTAAAAACATTTGAGCAAGTAAAGGCAAGAAAAGAGGAGAAATACTAATGAGTGATTTAAATAAATTATTTGGACAGTCAATTTTTCCGAAAAACAAATTTGCTTTAAATGTTCCTAAACCTGATTTAAGTCAAATGGAAAAGGTTAGGGATCAACTGGTTTTACAAAATCAACAGAGGGAAGAAAAAGAAAAACAACAAGAGAAGGATGAAAAAGAGTATAGGGAGCAAATGCTACTTCTACTCGCTGGAATTGAAAAAAATACAGCAATATTAAAAGAAATTTCATTCCTTGTAAGGGAAAATAACAGTAAGCAGGAAGAGACTTTTGCTCTAGTTGTAGAAATGCTAGAAGTATTAAAAAGTACCAACCAAGAAGAAGCTTTAAGTAAATATAGAAAGATAATGAATAAGATTAGTGAATTTAACGGAGATACTGAAACTGTTAAAACGCTTTATAATGTTGGTTCAACAATATTCAGTATGGTGAACACTCTAGTATAAATAAAGAAAATTCACTACGCTTAATTGAGCATCCTAACGGGTGCTTTTTTTGTTCCCTGTAAACTGCTTCCGATAATTCTTTACACCAAGTATCGGCTTAAAGGTAGAATGCGGCGGCAGTTTAGAGTGAATAAAACAAAGGGAGTGAATGACATGACAAAGGAACCGCCTTTAGGTGTTATTCCTAAGTGGCTACATGATGAACGTAGAACAGAAGATATAGCAGCAGCGATCGAACGAAGAATATCAGCAAGGTCAGAAATTCCTCTTGAGTGGTTTGAAGAGTACAACAACCTCATCAAGTACCAAGTGAAGAAATAAAGATCCCGAAACAAACACGAATCAGAAGGAGGCGGCAGGTGAATGTAAATGGAATCGAAGCACATTCAGGCGGAGAAAGATTACGTCAAAGGTATGAAATACAAGGACCTTGCCGAGAAATACGGGGTGTCGATCAACACCATAAAATCATGGAAAAAGCGGCATGGTTGGGAAAGGAAAAAGGGTGCACCCAAAAGAAAAAGTGTGCACACAAAAAAGGGTGGTCAACCCGGTAACGTTAATGCGTTAGGTAATAGCGGGGGAGCAGCACCAATACGAAACCAAAACGCCAAGACACATGGCTTTTATTCAAAGCACATGCCAGCAGAAGCGTTTGAGATCATGCAGGACATTCAGGAGTTTTCGCCCGTTGATTTACTTTGGGAACAAATACAAATTCAGTTCACAGCAATTGTAAGAGCGCAGAAGATCATGTTCGTTGAAAGCAAAGACGAAATGATCAAAGAGCTGAAAAAGAAAAAGTCAGTTGTTTCAGATTCAGCTGATATTGAAGAAGAAGAATACGAATTCCAGTTTGCTTGGGATCGTCACGCTACATTCCTAAACGCTCAATCTAGGGCGATGTCTGAGCTTAGGGGCTTGATAAAGCAGTTTGACAACATAGCCCATGAGACAGACGAAAGACGGCTTAAACTTGAGCAGATGAGGCTCAACATTGATAAAACAAAAGCCGAAGTCGAGAAAATGGAATTAGGTGATGTTGCTCCAGTTTACATTGTTGATGATATAGGTGATGACGATGATTAAAGTATCGGAAGTGCTGGCACCGGCATTTCGTGAGTTTTGGAGATACAGAAGAGCAAAAGAGCATCTTCATTACGTTCTAAAGGGCGGCCGTGCTTCTGGTAAATCATTCAGCGTGGGCGTTGGTGTGGTAACAGATATTATCGAATACCCTGTTTCCGCTCTCGTGCTGCGTAAAGTCCAGAACACACTTGTTAAATCTGTTTTCGCACAGATAAAGCAAGCAACGGTAACGCTGGGAGTCTCTCATCTATTCAAGTTTGTTCCTTCTAGGTTAGAAATCACATACAAGCCGAGAGGGAACAAGATTTACTTTGCTGGTGCTGACGATCCTGAAAAGCTCAAATCAATCAAAGACGCTGATTTTCCAATAGGTGTTATGTGGATAGAAGAGCTTGCAGAATTCAAATCCGACGAGGAAGTAAGCACCATCATGAACTCGGTGTTACGTGAAGAACTTACACACAAAACAAAGCCGGAAAACCCACGTAAACGAGCAGGGAAATTTGATTATACGTTTTATTACACTTATAACCCGCCAAAGCGTAAGCAAAATTGGGTTAACAAGAAGTATGAAACGTCATTCCTTGCTGAGAACACGTATATTCATCATTCAACATACCTAGACAACCCTCATCTATCAAAAGCGTTTATCAATGAGGCTGAGACAACTAAAGCCAAAAACGAAAAGAAATATAGATGGGAATATCTTGGTGAAGCGATCGGAACTGGAGTTGTTCCGTTCGACAACCTTTATATTAAAAAAGGCTGCATAACTGATGATATGGTCCGCTCCTTTGATAATATACGTCAGGGCGTTGACTTTGGTTATGGTCCAGATCCGCTTGCTTTCGTCAGATGGCACTATGATAAGAAGCGAAGCAAAATATATGCACTTGCTGAATTATATGATCACAAGGTTTCAAATAGAGAGCTGGCGAAGTGGATTAAATCAAAAGGCTATGAAAGCAACGAGATCACAGCCGATAGTGCTGAACCCAAAAGTATTGACGAGCTGAAAAAGGAACACGGCATTAGGAGGGTTTCAGGAGCAAAGAAAGGCCCTGACTCGGTTCAATATGGTGAGGAATGGCTTGGTGATTTAGATGAAATAGTCATTGATCCATTGAGAACACCAAATCTAGCCCGTGAATTTGAGAACATTGATTATCAAACAGATAAAGACGGCAACCCTAAACCACGCCTTGAGGATAAAGAAAATCACTCTATTGATGCGACTAGATACGCATTTGAGCGCGATATGCAACAATCGGGGGTGAGGGTATTAACATGAAAAAGGTCAGTTTTGAAACTGAAAAGCCGAATGATTGGCGTAAAAAGAATCGTGTGCAGCTTAATGAAGATCAGAAAAACATAGTGGAATCATTGGAAAAAATGCTTGCTGATGCAAAAAGCGGAAAGATAAACAAGATGATTGCTGTTTCTGAGGTTGAACAAGATCAGTACACATTGTTTTATCGAGGCGCAACTTATCAAGAGGCGTTAAACATGACACATACGCTCATGGATCACATGTTTGAACAAGGGTATAGAGAGGAGGAATAATAGATGTACCCAACTTCACCAACACATACAGAAGAGCTGCTCAAAATCATCGAGGACAGCGCAGAAACATCCGACAAGCTACCCGATACAACCATCCTTCAAAAGATGATTGATAAACATGCTGTAGAGCGGGATCAAATGCTCGAAGGTGTTGCTTATTATTTGAATCAAGCGGACATCAAGAAGCGTAACCGCTATTTCTATGAGCACGGCACAAAAAAGGTTGATACGGAGAAACCAAACAATCGAATCTCTCACAACTGGCATAATCTGCTGGTTCAGCAAAAGGTCCAGTACCTTTTAGGGAAACCAATCACCTTCAATGCGGAAGAAGAAAGGTTTCTTGAAGTTGTGAACGACTTTATAGACGAAGATTTTGATGATTGTATGCAAGAATTGCTCAAGAACGCCAGCAACAAGGGAAAAGAATGGCTTCATCCATTTGTTGATGAGGAAGGTAATTTTGATTATCTTCGGATTCCGGCAGAAGAAGTCATACCTGTTTACGATTCAACCAAAAAACGCAGCCTGCTTTATGCTATCCGGTACTATGATGTTAAAAACATAGATGATGAACTTACCCGAAAGGTTGAGTTGTACACAGATGAACAGATTTTCTACTATGTAGAGCATAACGGGTCTTTGATCCAAGACTTTGAATATGAGAAGAATCCTGAAAGCCATTTCTACGACAAACGAAGGAAAGGGTATGGCTGGGGTAAGGTACCGATGATCGAGTTTAAGAATAATGAAGAAGGTGTAAGCGACCTGATCTTCTATAAAGACTTAATTGATCAATATAATAACAACATTTCTAATAACGCTAACACGTTTGATGAAATGCAAGACTTGATCTATGTTTTGAAAAACTTCGCCGGGCAAGACTTGAGCGAATTTACAACAAATCTACGTCACTATAAAGCTGTGGAAGTGTCTGGTGATGGAGGACTAGAAATGAAGAGCGCTGAAATCCCGATGGATAGCGCAAACTCACATCTGGACCGATTAGAAGAGAATATTTACCGCTTCGGACAGGGAGTAAACAACAATCCCGACAAAGTGGGAAATTCACCGACCAACGTTGCAATTAAAAATCTATATTCCTTACTTGATCTAAAGGCGAATGAAGCAGAGCGGAAGTTCCGGCCAGCTTTAAGCGCTTTTTTTTGGTTCTTCACTGAATATCTAAAAATGACAGGTCAAGGAGAATACGATCCCACGCTCTTACAGATGACTTTTAACCGCTCTCGAATGACAAACGAGCTTGAGCAGGTTCAAATGGCGAATCAGAGCACAGATTTAAGCCGTGAAACACGTATTGCAAATCATCCGTGGGTAGATGATGTAGAAGCGGAATTGAAGCGTATTGAGGCAGAGGAAGCCGAATACAGAAACAGCATGCCGCCGTTAACTGAGATCGAACCAGAAGCGGGCGGTGATGAAGATGAATCAAAACGAGATTGATAAACTGCTCGACGACATGATCACAGAGGATGCCAAGAAAATTGATGCTGTCTTTGCTAAGAGATTGAAAGAGATTAATCAGCAAATGGCCGCTCTTTTTGCAAAGTATGGGAAAGATGGTTCTCTATCTATGGCTGATCTCAACAAATACAACCGCTTCAAAAAAGAAATGGAGCGGATGACCGAGGAATCAAGCAAAGCATTCAAAACTGTGATCATCATTGTCGAAGCATTAGCCGCTAAGCAATTTCTTGAGAACTATATGCGGTCTGCTTATCTCTACGAGATAGAAGCAGCGGTGAAGATGGGTTATACGTTGCCGACAACGGCAATGATTCAACAGGCAATATTAAACCCGATAGCTGAATTGACTCTTTCAGCCTTATATAAGCGTCACCGTGATGATTATGTCCGGCAGATTCAAATATCTATTGCTCAAGGCATTCAAGCGGGTGAGGATTATAGCAAAATAGCCAAGCGAATAGAAAGAGCGACCGAATTTACCCGGAAAAAAGCTCGTGACGTGGCGAGAACTGAAGTTCATAGGGTACAGATATCAGCAAGATTGGAAAGCGCTGAAAAGGCTTCTAAACACGCCAATTTAGAAAAGGTGTGGAATTCTACCCTTGACTTAAAAACAAGGGCGGGTCATAGAAAGCTAGATGGGAAGACCGCTAAAAACGGTTTGTTCGTTTCTATTTATGGCGGTGTCGGCCCCGCTCCGGGTCACATGAATAATGCCAAAGATGATATAAACTGCCGCTGCACTGTTTCTTTCAAAGTGAATGGCAAAATGCCAGACACAAGGAGAGCGAGAAAAGGCGGTTCGGGAGCGGGTGAGGTCATTCCATACCAAACCTATGAAGAGTGGTACAAAACAATTGAGGGGAAGGGGAAATAATTCATGAAAGAGAATGAACGTGTTAAATATCTTTTAGATATGCTCAATAGCGTAATTCAATACGGTGATCATGATACTTATGACGAAGTTGTCAGTGAGTTGAAGCAATCACTTTTTACTCATGAAGCGTTTGATACGAAGACTGCTGAAAAAATGGTTGCATTACAAGAAGAGTACAGAGCAAAAGACAATCATTCTAGTCAATTTAATGGGTGGGACATTGTTACTGCTAAGCTAACAAACATTTTCGACAAAATAGACAAGCTTTAAAGCTGGTTACTTATGTGACAGCTTTTTTCTTTTGTCCTGAGCATGACGTAAAAAGGCTCTTTTGCTCATTCTAAAGGCTTGGAGCCAAACTAAGCGTAAATCCTGTGCGTGAGGTGGACACGCAAAAAAACATCAAAGGAGAGGTTGAAATGAGTTTAAAAGAATTACTCGGTGATGATCTGTATGCTCAAGTGGTAGAAAAAGCTGGAGATCAAAAGGTTGATATTGTAAGCAATGGTCAATGGTTCCCCAAAGAGCGGTTTGACGCAGTGAACAATGAAAAGAAGGAATTGAAGAGCCAGCTTGACGAGCGGGATCAGCAGTTAAGCACACTGCAAAAGCAAGCCAAAGGAAACGAAGAGCTGCAAAACGCAATTGAGCAGCTGCAAGAAGAAAATAAAAAGGTGTCTGAGGAATATCAGCAAAAGCTGGACAAACAAGCCTTTGACTTTGCTCTCGAAAGTGCTTTACGTGATGCAAAGGCGAAAAACATCAAGGCTGTAAAAGCGAATTTAAACGTTGATGGGCTTAAATTATCTGACGATAAGGTAATTGGTCTTGATGAGCAGTTAACCGCTCTTAAAGAGAGTGACAGCTATCTATTTGAAGCGGAGAATGACAGTTCCCCGGGGTTAGCGGGTAGGCAGCCGCATGGAACAGGAAATTCAGCGGCTAATTTGCCAACAGTTAAAAATCCATTCAGTAAGGACCATTTAAACCTGACTGAGCAGGGTCAAATTTTAAGCAGTGATCCAGAGCAAGCTAAAAAATTAATCATCCAAGCAGGCGGGAATCCTGCAATCTATGGATTATAAAGGAGAATTTAAATGGCAGTAACTAGAGTTCAGGATGTTATCATCCCGGAAATTTTTAACCAGTACACAATGAACAACACTGTTGAACAAACAGCAGTATATCGAAGTGGAATTATTCAGGCTGTACCGGGCCTAATTGTTCCGAATGGCGGTGATACAGTGAATATGCCTTTCTGGAATGACCTTGAAGGAGATCCAGAAGCTATTCAATCAGATTTTGCTTTAACTCCAGAGAAAATCAAATCAGGTAAAGACGTTGCCCGGGTATTTGAGTATGGAAAGGCTTGGAGCGCAGAAGATTTAGCGGGAGAGCTTGCAGGATCAGATCCAATGAGAGCAATTGGGGATCGTGTGAACTACTATTGGGATAGACAGTTTCAAAGAATGATCTTCCTTATGTTGGATGGTGTCTTTGGTAGCAACATCACTAACAATGATGGTGATCTAGTCTTAGACATTTCGAGCGGTGACGGGAAAAAGTACACAACTTACCTATTTGCTGGCGGTGCTGTTGGTTATGCTCCGGGAATGCCTAAAACACCAACGGAAACAGATCGAAACTCACTAAAAGGTGAGGACATTCTGATCAATCGTAAGAAGTTTATTATGCATCCACGTGGTTTCAAATGGACTGAAGCTGATGTTGCTAAAGAAATGCCTACATTCAAAGAGTTAGCGAGCGCAAAGAACTATGAACGTGTTTATGACAAAAAGAAAGTCCGAATTGTGAAGATCATTTCCAATGAAGGGCCAGATGCAGCAGCTAAATCAAAATTAAGCGGTGAAGTGATTCTTGATGCAGCTCAATTACTTGGGGATGCTAAAGGGAAATTTACTTCAATTGCAATGCATTCGGTAACGCATACAAATTTACAGAAACAAAACTTGATTGAGTTCATTCCTAACAACAGAGCTGATGTAGGTTTTGGAACATACCTTCAAAAATCTATTATTGTTGATGATTCACTTCCAGTGGAAGAGCCTATTCCTACGCCCTAATGCGCCCCAAAACCTACGGTTTACAAGCACAAGTAAATCTGTGACTGTCAATTGGGATGCCGTAGCTGGGGCGGATTCATACAATGTTTATAGGGGAGCAGACAAGCGTTTTGATAAGAATGTAACCAAGCCTGAATACAGCACTGACGGTCTAACGCCTGATACTAAGTTAACAATCAATGTCACTTCTGTTAATGAGAGTGGCGAATCTGCAATGTCAGAAATCGCAACTAAAACAGAAGCAGAAGGAGGCACCGAGTAAATGGGAGCAACAACCTTTTGGCTCTTGGAACAAGAATTGAAAAGGCGTGCGAAGATTGAAGAAAATGCTCAAGACGACCTGTCTTATGAAGAAATGACTGTTGAGCAGCTAAAGCAGGAAGCGAAAGATAAAGGTATTGCTGGTTATTACAACATGAAGCGTGAAACACTGCTTGAAAAATTGAAAGGGTGATCCAATGGACATCCAACAGATTAAAAGAATGATAGAAATGACCACAGATAAGCACGATGATTACTTGTCTGAGGTTGTTCCTATTTTTGTTGAATATGCTTCTGATTTTTGTAAGAACAAGTTTGATGCAGATGACCTGCCGGCGGGTGTAAAGATATTTGTTGCGAAAGCCGCTGAGCACAACTTAAAGCCAGCAGGTTTGGCAAGTCGAAGTATGGGTGATGTGTCGTACTCTTATGACACTGATTTCCCTGAAACGATCACAAAGCACCTGTACCCGTATAGGAGGGCTTACTGGTGAGTTATGTATTTGAAGAGTTCCCACATGAAATCACGTTTCAAAAGCTTGAAAAAGTGCCGGACGGTGGTGGAGGTTTCACAGAGAAGCATGTGGACCAACTTACAATACCCGCACGAGTGACGAGTGTTAAATCGGGAGAATTTTATCAAGCACAACAGCTTCAAAACCCAGTTGATCACAATGTTTATTTCGAGTATAGAGAAGACATTGACAACACCATGCGAATTAAATACGAAAATAAAATACTCACATTGAAATCAAGTCCTATAGATCAAGGCGGGGAGCATGAAATCATGTGTCTCAAATGCCAAGTTTCAGAGGTGCTTAATGGCTGAGGTAAGCGGAAAATGGGCTAAGCAAATGGCGAAAACGGTTGAGAAATTTGAGCGCAAAGTCATAGATCGAGCAAAACAAATTGTCACAGAAACAGCAGAACTGATTTACAGTCATGCTGTCATTAATGCGCCAACAGCCATGATTGATGGTGGGAACCTTAAGAACTCTATTGAGGTCGAATATCGTGATGAAGGATTGAAAGCCATCATCACCGTTGGTGCCGATTACGCCATATACGTTGAATATGGAACCGGTATTTATGCAGAGGAAGGCGGCGGCCGTCAAACACCGTGGGTCTATTATGATGAAAAGCTAGGCCGATGGGTGATGACTAGAGGTATGAGGGCGCAACCATTCTTTAATCCTGCTGTAGAAGAGGGAATGAGGCATTTTGCCCGTGAAACGCAATAGAAAGGAGCTGCTGAAATGCGCTCATCATTGTGGCCGTTACAGGCTGCTATATTTGAAAGGCTATCTATGGATAAGCGGTTAAACGAACGTGTCACAGGCGTTTTTGATGCGGTTTCCAAAGATACTAAAAAGCCTTATGTCTCAATGGGTGATGACGATGTGTCCTTATTTGAGACAAAAACATCTGCTGGCGAGGTTGTAAACGTGGTTTTACACTGCTGGTCAGATTACAACGGAAAAAAGGAAGCGCAGCAGGTCATAGACCTCATGTTGCAAGCATTGACCAAAAGGCCCCTAGAAATAGAGGGCTTTTCTTTATGCCGTTCTGAGCTGCGAGGGATGCAGGTCATCACAGACATAGACGGATATACAAAACACGGTATCTTGCGAATGAGATACACGATAAACAATTGAGAGGGTGTTTTTAGTGGTAAACCTATTGAATGGTAAGGATGAAGTTTTCATTGTTCAACCAATTAGCGCAACGGATCAAAAAGGATTATTTATTGCTTTTCAGACTGAGGGTTCTCACACGAAAGAGCAAGATTCACTTGACGAAAGCACAAAATCAGGTCGTATCGTTGGATATGGAACAAAAAGTGAAAGTTTTGAGTTATCTTTTTATGCTGCGGACGATGATCCGGGTCAAAAAGCCATTGAAGCTGCTTTTGACAAAGAGGAAGCAGTACAGGTATGGAAAGTGAATCTTAACTTAAACGCAAATGGAAAACATGATGCTGAATATGGTCATGCGATCATTGAAAGCCTTGAGAAAAGCGCACCACAGGATGGTTTTATCGAGGTTTCAACAACTCTTCCTGTTCTCGGAAAGACGTTTAAAGACGAATTAGAGCCGCTAGATCCAGAATTAATTGCTCAAATCCGATCTGCTGCTGGAGCTGACAGCTTCAAGCAGTTTGGCGAACTTAATAAGAAAGTTGAGACACCCTAAGCAGCCCCAAAATCTATCGTTTACTGCCACGTCTGACAGTATTTCAGTAAAGTGGGAAGCGGTAGAAGGGGCGACTTCATATAACGTATACAGAGGCGCTGATAAACGTCTTGATAAAAACGTCACTGACACAAGTTATGTCGCAACAGGGTTGAACCCTGATACGAAACTTACCATTAATGTGACAGCAGTTAACGAAGCTGGCGAGTCTCCAATGAGTGAGATTGTCACACAGACGGCACCAACTGAAACAGGAGAATAACACTTGAAGGGCCTCTATTATCTGGAGGCTCTTTTCTATTACAAAAAACAAAACGGGGGTTTTTATAAATGGCTACTTTAACAATTGGAAATAAGGAATATACAGCAAGATGTGATTTCTCGTTTGACCGTACAGCAAATGAAAAATATACAAGTAAAGAGGAAGACAAATCAGGTGGCACGCTGAACATTTACATGGGTTTGCTAAATGAAGATGCTTTGATGTTATCAGCTTTTTGGGATTGTGCTCTCTCTCATTTGAAGAGTGGTAAACCAACCGCAGAACAAATTGAAGATGCAATTATAAAAATCATTGACGAAGACACTAAAGGTGATGCTACTGACCGTTTGATTAACGAAGCATTCCAGACGCTTGAGAATGCCGGTTTTTTCAAAGGCAAGATCCGTCAGCAATGGACCATGCTGGAGAAAATGACGAAAGAGAAGAAAGCAGCACCGAACGAGACACCAGAAATGGCGGCGAAACGGATCGAGGAACAGGAGCAATCGAAGGAATACATGGAAATGCTCAAGCAAGCCCGCAAAGAGCGGATGGGATCGACTACCTCCAAGTAATTGAAGATGCAGCTCGTTGGATGGGTGTCTATGACAACGATCTTATCATGTCATGGACTCCAAACGAGTACAAGCGCAAGCTCAAAGCGGCCAAGCTGCGTGAAATTGATGAAATAGAGCGAATGACAATAAACGCAATGTTTAATCGGTATGCGAATAACGCCAAAAAAGTTAAGCCGTCACAAATGTTTGATGCACAAAAAGCAAGAGCTGATCTTGAGAGGGATGTCACTGGAAATGGCTTCAAAAATCAAGTGGATGCCAAACGCTTGAATGATCTTAATATCGGATTAAGGAACATGCTTAGAAAACCAAAAGAAGAGGGGTGAGGGTTTGATCGAAAAATTAACGGCGGTTGTCGAGGCGCAAACGCGCAAATTTAAAAAACAAATGGACAAAGTGAACGATATGATGCGCCGCATGCGTGATCATCACACTGTCGAAGTAGATGCTGAAATCGCTGACTTCCAAAGGCGTGTACGTGAGGCAGAACAGCAGATGGATAGTTTCTTGCGCCGACACGAACGCAACCGGGTTGACCTAGACGCTGATGCAGACCCTTTAACTAGGGCTGTTCGTATGGCTCAGCAGAAATTGCGTGAGATTCCTCAACGTATTAATACTTATTTTACGGGTGATAACAATCCATTAACCAGTTCAATAGCTCGTGCTAAAGCGGGGCTAAGGTCAATCGCTCAACGAGTGACAACCGTCATAGCCGGGAATCCTACTCCTTTAGGACGTGCTGTTATCGTAGCTCGTACGGCATTATCTTCTATTTCTCAAAGAGTAACTTCGATAATCGCAGGAAACGCCAGCCCGCTTGTTTCAACGGTTGCCGTTACTCGTACTGCGCTTGCTTCAATAACGCAGAGAGTGACTACAATGATTGCAGGAAACGCAAGCAACTTAAGTTCATCTGTCGCCGCTGCTCGTGCTGCATTAGCAACTATACCAAACAGAGTGACAACAATTATAAATGCAAGTTCAGCGGCTTTGATTCGTTCTGTGGCGATTGCAAGAGCAGCATTAGCGAGTCTTCCTAATACTGTTGTTATAAAAATAATGGACATATGGGGCGGCTTTGAAAAGCGACTAGATAAATTTGAGAATGCGATGAACAGGCTTTCCAAAATAACAAACTCCATATCAAATGTCATGGGGAATGCTTTACGTGGTGGATTACTTGCTTTACTACCTGCAATTGCTCCTGCATTATCTGGTGCCGTTGGGGTAATTGGAGCACTTGGTCCAATGATTGGATCGGCTACGAGTGGATTAATGGGGCTTGTCAGTGCTTTTTCTACTGCTGGTACTGGCGCAGTGGCTTTTGGTGCATTGGCTGTTACATCAATTGGTAGTGTTATCAAAACTGGTCAAGACTTAGACAAGCTTCAAGCAAAACTCGATGATGCTACTAGCGCGAAAGAGCGCGCTAAAATCATGGAGAAAATAAAAGTTTTGCAAGAGTCGCTAGGTAAAGAAGAGAAGAAAGCCCTTGCTACTTTAGAAGATTTTAAAGATAACTGGCAGGACATCGCAAAGATCACACAAAAACCTATCTTGAAATCGTTCACGAATTCGCTCACAACGTTTAAAAAGGTTCTTAATAGTCTTAGACCTATGTTTGTTAACGTTGCAAATGGAGCGGTTACATTAACGAAAAACCTTGATAATGCTTTCAAAGCAAAAGACATGCAAAACTTCATTAAATGGATGAACAACAATGCAGGTAAAGCATTTGTGACCTTCGGAAACATTGCCGGGAATGTCATGAGAACAGTCATGAACCTTATTGTGGCTTTTGGTCCATTAGGTAATGACATGGCCGCAAGCATGGAAAAAGCAACTGCTTCTTGGGCTAAATGGGCAGCTGGATTAAGCTCATCACAACGATTCCAAGACTTCATAGCTTATACAAGAGAAAACGGTCCGAAACTATTAAAAGTCATTACTAACTTCTCAGGTGCTTTGCGCCGTCTATTTGCTGCGTTCGGTCCGATGTCAGCAGACATGCTTACCTCATTAGTTGACATGACAGCTAGATTCAGAGAATGGGCGGGAAGTGTTCAGCACACAGAGGGCTTCAAAAACTTCATCGCCTACATTGAAAAAACAGGTCCGACAGTGTGGAGCACGCTTGGTCAAATTTCCCGGACTATTATAAATCTACTCGTTGGAATGGCACCACTAGGAAAGACAATTTTAGAGACTGTAAACAGCTTCTTGAAATTTTCTAATGCTGCAATGGAAGCAAATCCGGCAATTGGACAATTTATCGCAGCTGGCTTATCTCTTATTGGTGTTGTTAGAGCGATTGTTCCAGCAATGGTTGCTGTGAGTTCTTTGACTAATGGATTTAAAGATTTTAAAGCAGCGGCAATGTATATAAGAAACTTTAAAGAAACAGCAGCTGGCGTTAAATTAATCGGATTAATATCTCAATTAAAGTCAGCAATCGTAACAATGGGTCAATTCATTGCGAAATATGCACTAATGGCAACTCAAGCAACAGTAAACGGAGCAAAAATGGCCGTTGCATGGACTGCAATGAAAATTTCATCTTTAATTACATCATTGAAGAACGGAATTATTCAAATGGGGCTTTGGATAAAGAACATGACAGTCATGGCTGCTCAGTCTGTAGCACAAGCGACTAGAATGGCCGCAGCATGGACCGCAGCAAAGATAAGTTCATTCATTCTCATGCTTAAAAATGGGATAAAACAAATGGCTTTATTCATTGCTCGAATGGCAGTTATGGCCGCTCAAGCGATGGCAAATGCTGTACGAATGGCCGCAGCTTGGGTTGTTGCGATGGGTCCTATTGGTTGGATAACGGCCGCAGTAATTGGAATAGTTGCTTTAATCATAGCCAATTGGGATAAAGTCAAAGCGTTTACTCTAAAAATATGGGGAGCCGTTTCAAATTTCCTTAAAGGTTTATGGGAAGGTATAAAAAAGGTGGCTTCTACAGTATGGATAGGCATTGTAAATTTCTTCAAAACGACATTAGCAGTCCATCAAAAGATTGTGAAAACAGTTTGGGGAGCCATTAAAGGATTTATAACTGGTGTTTGGAATACCATTAAAAAGATTGCAACCAGTGTGTGGAACGGTATTAAATCCTTCTTTGTAAATACGTTGAATACACACAAGAAAATATTCACGACTGTCTGGAATGCCATAAAATCTGTTGTATCAGGTATTTGGAATGTTATCAAAAATGTGGCTAAATCAATTTGGAGTGGAATTAAATCATTCTTTAGTAGCATTTTATCCGGCATTAAGAACGTCTTTGTGAACAACTGGAACAATATAAAAAAGGTTACATCAACAGTGTTTAACGGGATAAAGGCATTTATTTCAAGTGTGTGGAACGGCATTAAAAACACCGTTAAAAATCTTGTTATGGGTATTTTCAATACTGTTAAATCAATTTTTAATACTATGAAAAATGCTATTGCCAATTCTATGAGAACTGTTAAAACAACCATTAGTAACATCTGGAATGGAGTTATGCGGTTCTTTAAGGGGATAAACCTGTTTAGCATTGGTAAAAACATCATAGCTGGGCTTATTCGAGGAATTGGAGGAATGGCATCTAGTCTCTATAACAAAGCAAAAAGCATCGTCAACAACGTCAAAAACACCTTTACGAAACTATTCAACATCCATTCCCCTTCACGATGGATGCGCGACGAAATCGGGTATAACTTGGGTGCTGGTATGGCTGTGGGTTTAGATAAATCAACAAATACAGTTGTTTCTTCTGCTAAGAAGACAACGCAAGCAGCGCAGAAAGCTTCACAGGCAGAAATGAAGAAAGCTCAAAAGCAAGCGGCAGCATTGAAGAAAAAACAAGCTGCTGCGGCACGTAAAGCGAATGCGAAAAGAAAAATAGGCGTTGATAACAAGATCAGAGCTGTAGAAACCAAGTTTGATACGGGAAAAATCAGTTCTAAAACCTTCATCAAACAGCTTAATGCGATTAAGAAACAAAATAAGCTAACATCCACGCAAAATGCGAAGATCCAGCGCGAAATATACAATGCTCAGAAAAAGTCACAAACGCAACAAAAGAAAAAGGCTCTTGAGGCACAGCGCAAAAAGGCAAAAGCGCAGCTTGCTTATCAAAAGAAGGTCTCTCAAAAAATTGCTAATGCAGAAGTGAAATATGACACCAAGAAAATAAGCGGTCAGACGTATATGAAGCAGCTTGAAAAGATTAAAAAGAAAGAAAAATTAACTGCTGATCAACGTAATAAGATTCAGCGGGAAATCTATGCAACGCAGAATAATCTAACTAGGGAAGCACTAAAGAAGAAAGAAAATGAGAGAAAAGCAGCTGATAAGCTGAATAAAGGTATTCTTTCAGCAAACAATTCTTATCTATCTAAGTTCAAAAGCATTAACGACAAGCTAACCAGCGACATCAAGAAGGCAAATGAAGAATATAAGAACGCTCTTAAAGATCGTACGGATTCCATTTACAATGCAATAGGATTGTTTGATAGTGTCACCACAGAAAAAGTAAGTGGTTCCAAGCTGTTAAATAACCTGCAAGCGCAAATTGATAGAATGAAAGGTTTCCAGTCTGACCTATCAAAACTAACAGGCAGTGCCCCGAAAGAATTCGTTGATGAATTAAGACAAATGGGCGTGGGGTCAGCTGATCAAATAAAAGCTATTGCTTCTATGTCTGCTCCAGAGCTAGATAAATATATCTCTCTATGGAAACAAAAACACAGCTTGGCAAGCCAACAAGCGACCAAAGAGCTTGCGGATCTCAAGAACGCAACAACTAAAAAAATCACTGAATTGAGAAATGCGGCAAACTCGGAACTGAACAAACTGAAAAATGATTACATGAATAAAATAGCCCAATTGACTGTCAATGTTAAGCAGCTGGGATCACTTAAAAAGAGCGGGAAAGCTATTGGATATAACACGATGGCTGGTATTATATCCGGCATGAAAGGGATGAAAGGCGAGCTTGCGAAGGAAGCCAACACTATTGCTGCCACAATCGAGAAAACCATCAAGAAGAAGTTGAAAATTCATTCGCCATCACGCTTGATGCGTGATCAAGTGGGTGTCATGGTGCCAGCTGGTATTGCTGTGGGGATTCAGCAAGGCGTAGGTACTGTGAGTAAAGCAATGAATGCTGTTACTGACGCTATGTATATCAAACAAGAAGATTTAAACATCGCTTACGATGCTTCTATTACGAACAGTAAAATAGGAGCAGTTAAACATGAGTTAAGCGCAGAGCTTCAAAATATTGAACTGCCTGAGCAAGTTATTATAATAGAAATGGATAGTAAAAAGGTTGGTCAAGGTGTTGCAAAGCCAGTTGAAAACGAGCAGAAAAGAGCGAACGCAAGGAGGACGAGGATTACATGATAAATTATCAACAACTTGTCCCCAATGAATGGAAGATCACTTTTAACGGAACTGACATATCACAATATTTCTACCTTAAAGAGACACCAAGCGGTAGGGGTGTTGTGGGTCGAGAGGTGAAAATTGACACGATAGGGAACCGCCCAGGCGGTTTTCTTCGTGTTACTAGATTACCTGTTAGAGTGATAACCCTAGAAGTGCTATTTGCATTCAGTAGTGAAAGTGAATTGAAGAAAAAACAGGAGGAATTGAACTATATTCTTCACACAGATGAAGAAAAGCCGCTTGTTTTTTTCGATGAGCCAGACAGGACATATAACGCTATATTCGAGAGTCTGACAGAGGGTGAGACAAAGGGAGGCTTACAGCATGCCACACTAACTTTTCTTTGTTCAGATCCTAAGAAATATGGAGTTGCGGCAGCTTATGAATTAGCCAAAGGAGTACAAACATTTACAAACCCTAGTTTAGCGTCAATTGAACCACAAATTGAATGTGTATTTACAGCAGCAGCCACTTCATATGAGGTGGCTCTTTTAAATTCAGATGATAGTGTCAACAAAGTCATAAAGGTTGTACACAACTTTATTGAAGGAGACACACTTGTGATCGACATCGCTAAACGGAAGATAATGAACAACGGAAAAGCGATCATGAACGCATTGCAAATTCAGTCAGCATTCTTTAGTTTTCCTGCTCAAAAGCCGGTCAAACTAAAATTCAGTCACAAAAGCAGTATCAAATTCAATGAAGCATATCTATAGATAGGGGGTCCGTCATGGCTGAAATATTCATTTTATCGCCAGAAGACGAACTTTTGGCTGTTCTGTCCAGTGACGGACAGGACTCATGTAATTTTTGGGATGCAAAATATAAAGAAGAACTCAACTTGGGTTCTTCTTTTTCTTTTATTGCTGACGCTTCTCATCCAGATGCGCGTTATCTTTTTGAAGAGAATCAAGTCGTGTTCCGAGATAAAGACGGCTTTTTGCGGGCATTTGTTATAAAAGAGCTTGATGATACGGATGATGGTGCTGAGATCAATACGCTTGTTACTTGTGAAGCAGCAATGATGGAACTAGCAGAAACAATCATCAAAGAAAAACGGCCAAAAGATAAAACAGCACAGTATGTTCTTGATCAAGTGTTTGAAAGAACTCGCTGGACCGCAGAAGTGACCGCCGAGCTAGGAATAAACTCGACATCATTCTATAAAATGACTGCTCTTGAATGTTTAAGCGATGTCTTGAACAAATGGGGCGGCGAATTTAAAGACGTGGTGGAGTTTGACGGGAATACCATCACCAAACGCACGATCAAGGTATTATCACGAAGAGGAAAAGACAGCGGCAAGCGTTTTGAAATTGATAAAGACACTGAAAGCATCCGCCGTACTGTGATCAGCTATCCGAAAACGGCTTTATATGGTTATGGAGCATCATTACAAACAACTGATGAAGACGGGGAAGAGACGGGGGGATATTCTCGTTTCATCGACTTCGCAGATGTTGAGTGGAAAAAATCAAATGGTGATCCAGTAGACAAACCAAAGGGGCAAGAGTGGGTAGGAGATCCAGCTTTATTGCAAAAATACGGTCGCTTAAAAAATGGGGAATTGATTCATAGAGAAGATATTTACAGCGATGAAGATATTGAAGATCCCGAAGAATTGTTGAAAGCAACTTACAATCATTTAATCACTGTGGCATCAAAAACAGAGGTCAATTATGAACTATCAGTGAAGCTGCTTGAAGGCGTTGAGGGGTATGAGCACGAACATGTTGATCTTGGAGATACAACCATTGCTATTGACCGTAATTTTGCTATTCCTATTGAAACATCACAGCGCATCATCTCAATGGAATATGACATCACTGATCCTGAAAATACATGTGTCGTTGAGATCGGGCAGTTCTTGTCAGCCTTACAGGGCGATGATCGAGTAAAGCAACTGCAAAAAATAATTGATAACAACCGTGGCACATGGGAGCGGAAGCCGGATGCAGGAAATGTGACAGACGGTAGTTTTCCAAATACGAAGCCGCCCCGTCCATCAAATATCAAGGCAGAGGGTTTGTTCAAGACGGTGTCTCTTACATGGGATTACAACCCTAGTTCATATATCGCCGCATATGAAGTGTATGCATCGCAAAATAAAGGATTCACGCCAACAGCCGCGCAGCTTATTTTCCGCGGTAAAACAGGAGGCTGGCACCATCAAGACGGTGTAGATGTTGATCAAGTATGGTATTACCGATTCAGAACAATAAATACTCATGGGACGCCCAGTGATTGGTCGGGTGAATATGAGGCGAAGACGGTAAGAGTTCTTAATAATGATATTATGTTTGGTGCTGTTACAGCGGATAAACTGGCCGCTCTATCAGTGACAGCAGACAAATTATATACGGATATTGCAAACTCAAATATCTTACCAGGTTCATTGTTTAGGTCTAGTGATCTAGCTGGACTAAATGGATCTGCAATAGCTGTAAATGAACAAGAATACAATGAGGTTACGATAACAAAGACAAGAACTAATAATAAACTTTTTGGAGTTGTGACGGATAATCGCAGATCTTTGAAACTTGTTAACGGGGAAACGTATACTTTTTCAATAGAAGTTAAACGTGGCAACTTGACGAACTTCAATTACTTGAATTTTCGTTATTACTCATCACCTACAAATCTTAAAAGTAAATTAATAGACACACCATTTAGCGATATTTCTAATCTTCCATCAGATGAGTTTGTACGATTAGACTGCACATTTACTTATACGGGTGATACGGCAAGCAATTATTTTATGCTTTTCGGAGCTTATACAGAAAACGTCACGGATGCTGGATCGTTTGTCGTTAGAAAATGTCAATTGCGAATGGGTGAAGCTATAAAAGAATGGTCTGCCAGTCCTTACGATGTCATGTTAACCGAAAAATCTGTTACAGCATTGCACGTAAATGATGCTGCAATTGGAACGGCAGCCATTCAAAATGCCGCAATCCAAAAAGCACATTTAGGCACAGCGATAATTGACACGGCGCACATCACAGATGGTGCCATTACAAATGCTAAAATAGCCAATTTATCTGCCGACAAAATCACAGCTGGCACGATTAAAGGGATTACTATTGAGGGTTCACTTATAAAAGGGGCTAGAATCGAACCAATCTCTCAAAACTGGAGATATAATTCGTATATAACTGCTAATGAGATATATCAAGAATATTATGATGGGAAGACAAACGTATTAACTATTAAAGATGGTGTTTTTCAACAGTCTTATAAAAGTGATGAGAAAGTATTAGTTGGAGGAACAACTATTGATAAAGGTTCTATAAAACTAGAAGGTGGATCTGGAACAACTGTTTCAAATGGGTATACCTATCGTTCGTATCTCTATTCAGATTGGTTAACTGGATCTGGGTACAGAATGGCAAAGTTTGATGGCAAAAAGGAAATTGACACTTTTTTTATTGGAACTGATTATCCGGGAATTTATGAGTTTGGTACAATGATTGCAGCGCTGGAAGGAGATTTGTTAGTCTCTTCTGCTGGAGAATTGACTGTCACTTCTCCAAAAGAAACGATCTTAAATAATCAAGGAACAAATATCTATATCAAAGGTGAAGGAACAATAGTTGGTTCCTTTAATGATGTAAGTACAAACGGAAATTTTAATGCTCATGTCTCCGATGGTTATTTTGCCGCGTATGCTGCAAAAGGATTTCTCCTATCCTCTGGAGTTGGATATGGGGATCTGAGAGCCCATACCATCGATATGTATAGCGGAAACCAAACTAGAACCCTTTTGAGAGCTGCTGGTGTTTGGCATGAACGGTACATGAACTCACTTCAAACAAACTGTCAAATTATTTTTGATAATGTTACTGTCAGAATGTCCGGCAATTCTGGAAGCTATGATTACACATTTGGAGGCTTTCGGAATATAGAAAATGTCTTTAATGTTTTTTTGCAGGTGGAAGGATCGAACTCAAGTGCTGTCATAGCAGCATTTGAAAATAAAACAACTTCAGGTTTCAGGATCTATATAAGAAATGCTGCTGGAATAGCTAGTGCCAACGACCGGAATTACACTGTTAACATAATGATGATTACAGAAGCAATATAGAAGGAGGTATTCAGTTTGATTCAAGTTAGAGAAGATGAGAGGTTTAATCCCTTTTTCCGCTCTCTAAAAGCTAAAGAGACAGATCAAGGAATTGAATTGAGCGCTTGTACTATTTATCACAGGTATGAAGGGGAATTAGTTACAGGTGAGCTTCCAGCAGCCTTGATAAAGCTAGATGCGGATGAAGAAAACAGATATTCAGTGCTGTATGATCTTTATATAACAATGGATGAGAAAAAGAACCACTCTTTCCATTTAGACAAAAGTTACATGTCACCTGATCAAATGCCGTGCTATGCCGGATCCGACTATCTCGTTTTAACTCTATTAAGTATCAGAGTAGGTGTTGAAGGTGAAAGGGATGGATATATAAATGCTTTTACAGAAAGGGTGATTGAAGATGAAGGAACTGATACCCAACGTAAATAGAGGAGCCGCTCCTACAAAATCGCTAGAAGAAAGATTGAAAGAAGCGGAAAAAACACTTCAAGAAATAAGAGAAGAAATAAAGATACAGGAGGAGATAACACATGAGTAATGAAATGACAAAAGAACAGCTGCAAACAGAGCTGAGGGCGACACAGTTAAAAGTTATCAGTTTGAGCGAGTTACTTAATGAAGCGAACAATAAATTTGCAGAAGTGAGAGCGACATATACGATGTTGTCAGAAGAACATAAGAAGCTTAAAGAAGCTTTATTAAATCAACAAGGAAATGACACAAACGCAAACGCTGAGTAGGCGTTTTTATTTTGCCTTCTTTAAGGAGGTGATTAAAGAAATGGAGGAAACGATAGTGTTTATAAACTTTGAAACTTTGGATCTTGCAAGAACATATCTATTCGGCGGAGTGAAATTTCTGGACTTGCTTTTGCTGCTAAGTGTTATTGATGTGCTTACTGGTATCATCAAAGCGTGGAAATTTGGGAAGTTGCGCAGTCGCACGGCTTGGTTCGGTTACGTGCGAAAAATGCTTAGTTTTGTTGTCGTGATTGTGGCTAACATCATTGATCAGATTATGGGTTTAAATGGAGTGCTGACCTTTGGGACAGTGCTTTTTTATATTGCAAACGAAGGTCTTTCGATCGTAGAAAACCTTGCACAGATCGGCGTTAAAATTCCGGCTGCAATCACTGACAGGTTGCATGTGATTGAAAAGGATAGTCAAAAAGGAGAATCGGAAAAGAAAGCTGCTGAGTAATCGGCGGCTTTCTTTTAATACTAAAAACAATTTTAAGGAGTAGATGAACAATGGTGAAAGTCATTAAAGACTTCATTCCGAGAAGTAATAAGAACCGCCCAGGCAACTATATGAAGCCTTTATATATTACTGTCCATAACACCGCTAACACAGCCAAAGGTGCGAACGCATCGAGTCACGCTAATTTTGTGAAGCGTCCAAACACGGCGGTGAGCTGGCACTTCACTGTGGATGAAAATTGTATCTATCAACATTTGCCGTTGAATGAAAACGGTTGGCACGCAGGAGACGGCAGAGGAACGGGAAATATGAAATCGATTGGTATTGAAATTTGTGAAAATGCAGACGGCAATTTTGAGAAGGCGGTCGAAAATGCTCAATGGTTGATTCGCCAGCTGATGACAGAGCAAGGTATTTCATTTGCTAATGTTGTACCGCATAAGCATTGGAGTGGAAAAGAATGTCCCCGCAAACTGCTTAATCGTTGGGACAGTTTCAAAGCCGGTATTGCCATTGCTCACACAAGTAAAAAGCCAACTGTTAAACCAACAAAAGCAGCACCATCCAAAACAGCAGCTTCCAAGCCTGTTAAAAAGTCATATTGCTTGCCAGCAGGCATTTTAAAAGTTACAAAGCCTCTTACGAAGGGAGCGGGAGTAAAAGCCGTACAGCAAGCCCTAGCGGCAGTTTACTACTACCCGGACAAAGGAGCAAAAAATAATGGCGTTGATGGTTACTACGGACCAAAAACAGCGGATGCGGTCAAGCGGTTCCAATTAATGCATGGGCTTGCTACTGATGGCATATACGGACCTAAGACTAAAGTTAAACTTGAATCATTATTAAAATAATAAATAAGCCTCTCTGAATTCAGAGAGGCTTATTTATTGTCTTTTTTTAAATTTTTTATATTATCGATTGGAAGTTCATCATACTCTACATGTCTTGGATCGAAGTCTTTATTTTTAGGTGGTATGGCGTGATTTAGTACTGTTCTTGAAGTCAAAAAAATGTTTTCTTTATCTGGTTGTTTATCAGTCGTTGATTTTTTATTAACCACTGTATCTTTCCACCAACTGTCCTTGTCTGCCACTTTCTCCCCGCCTTTTTTATATCATTAAAAGAATGATTTGTTTAAAGAAATATACTAAAACTATACCAATTATTGATATGTATATTTTTTCTGTTCCTTTTTTGAAAAGTTTAGCTTTAGTATCATTAGCCATACTGTTTTTCTCGACAACAGCATGGTATGCAGATGTTAAAAGCAACTGAAGCTCATCTTTGCCACGTTTGGCGCTCTTCTCTAGATTTAATGAATTAAATCCATCTAACCCAAGTGACTCATATTGATATGTTTTTAATACATTTATTAAGTGCTTAAATGCAATCAATTGCATAATTGCAGGGAAAATGAATAGTAGAGCTATTATAACAAAACATAACATCTCAACTGGACTGTTCGCTTTCTTGAAAAAAGAAAAATCCAGTGCTGTTGCGTAAAAGCCTATTAATGCTCCTAAAAGTGCAATAAGAACTCCTGCTCTTGTTTCGATATCTCTCTTTCTATTAGCTTCAGCATCATATTCTCTAGTTATAGTTGAAAGTAGAATTTCAGAGCTAGGGTATACATTTTCAGTTTCGGCTGCTGTTGCTAATTCTTCTTGATCTTCACCTGAATTTGTCGTTTCTTCATTTGACATTTTATAATCCTTTCATCTCAATTATTTCCTTTATTTTAAATAATAAGGTTAATAATTACAAGAAAATATTTACTGCTAAGGATTATTTTTTGTAATAACTATAGACATTAGTCTATAGTTATAGTATAATAAATATAGGAGGTGAGGAAATGCTAGACAACATGATAAAAGTCCTTCAAATCATCTTTTACGTTGCATCTATAGCGTGGATTGCCCAACAATCGCACGACGCAAACAAAGATAATAAGAAGGACTAACACTGGGGAAGCGAGTTAATCGCTCGCTTCTCAATATAATTATAACCAGTCTAGCATATAATATGAACCAAAAACAATTGATCTTCTTTATGATCCTCTTGAGCGCAGCTTCAATTGTAACGCGTTCAATATGGACAAATACTTTCACAACGGTAATCATGGCCGCTTTAATACTTGCAACGCTTTTTGTAATCATCAAAGATGTAGTAAGGAGCAGATAACATGGAATATAATTTGAAGAACCGGCAGCAGGTTGAGGACTTTATTCAAAATGAGGTCCTCACCTCATCTGAAGCACAGGAAATTTTAAACGTTAACAAACAGCGCATGAGTAAATTGCATACAGATGGTCGAGTAAGCACGATAAAAAAAGTGGGGAAAACTGTTCTATTCTTAAAGTCAGATATTGAGCAGTTAAAAAAAGAATTGGAAGAAGGAAGAAAGAAATATCGGCCATTTGAATAAATACAGTGGGTCTTACTATTGCCAACTATATAAAAAAGAAGTTTAATGATTTCCTTACGTTTTATAGGGCATTCTAAAGGGAATATCAATTATGGATCGTTTTTCTTTAAGGCATCTTTTAATTTTTGAGATCAAAGTGTTTACAAATATTTCTTGAGAAATTATGCTAATTAGAGTAATATTCATTTAAGGTCAAAGAAAAAAATAAAAGGTGCTATGTTATAAGATGAGTAGTCGGAACGTTGTAGGTTACCATGGAACATTTGAAGAGCATTTAGACAGTATATTATCTGATGGATTTAAGCCTGAAAAACGGAAAAATCATTGGTTAGGGCAGGGGACATATTTTTATACAGATAAGAAACTTGCTCATTGGTGGATTAGTAAAAATTCACAAACAGATCCATTAAAACAAAAGATAAAGAGCAATCCAGTTATAATTAAAGCAAATATCGAAGAAAAAGCAGATAAATTTTTAGATTTAGACTCACCAGAAGGTGTAGATTATTTTTACGAATGTATTAAAAACTATTCTTCCGCTATAAAAAAGCTTTATTTAACTGATAATGAAGATATTAATCGTTGCGCAATAATTGATTTCTTGACAAGAGTTTATAAATGGAATGTAATAATAATGACATTCGAAAAAAACACTCACAAACCATCGTACGGAAAAATTGATACAATAACTTTCGATTCCAAAGTGATCCCATTAAATGTTCATTATAAAGAGACTCAAGTTTGTATAAAAGACGAAAAATGTATTAAATCCAAAGAAATTGAATATCCTACAAAAGAGTATAGTTACCCTAAAAAGATTCGGTTTGATTATGCTAATAATTAGGGAGTGATTAATTATGAATAAGGATGTAAATTCAATTATTAAAGAAGTAGCAGAACTGTATGGTTTAACTTATGATGAGAACAAAACAGAACATGCGATTTTAAGTTCGGACGGCAGTGTGAAGACTATTGACGATGCAGAATTTTTCAAGGCTATTGGATTACCCAAACGAATTGAAACTAAATGGGCTTCTGTACCAGGACATAATAGGTTGCGATGGTCTAATTACAAACCAATAAATTATGTTCTTAGTGAAGAGAGCAATGAATATAAGGTTAAAAATGAGAAGGTAGTTGCATAACAAGAGGTGTAATGAAAATGCAAGGTATTATAACATTTCATGGTTTTAAATTAGATATGATGAGTTATGAAAGAAGCGATCAATATGATGGACAAGACAATATGGAATTGTCACCTGATTTCATGCTTTATCGCATTGAAAATGATTTGGACTCTTCTTTTTTTAATATAGTACTAGGAGTAAGAATAGGTGGGGAAGACAGTGATCTGCCATTTAATGCTGAGGCTGTAGTCAGGGGATATTTTAGCTTTAATAGTGAAGAAAGCCTAGATTACAATATAGATGATTTGCAAAAATTCACACTTGTTAATGGTAGTTCAATTTTATTCCCATACTTAAGATCTATTCTTACGGATATCACTAGCAAGAGCAATCATAATCCTGTGATTCTCCCTACAATTAATTTTACTAAGTTTATAGAGGAAAGAGATTTAGAAGAAATGATTTTAAGTAGTGAATATTATGAAGAAATGGAAGAAGCCCACAGTAGGTGAGGCTTCTTTTTATTTAAACCGCCATTCTCTTTTCTCTTTATCCCATGTGAGCTCTTTTCGAGATATTAGATTTTTAACGGCTTTTCTTATAGATGCTTCATCTTTACCCGTTTTCCTTTTCAGATTCTCCATTGTGGGGTTATTGCGGAAACGGCTCATATTATAAATGATTCGATAAATTTTTCTTTCGAGATCAGTCATATCAACATCACCAAGAATAGTTTATCAGAATGTTTGTTCGGTGTGCAAGTGTGGTGTATAATTAGAATATACGGTTTACCCGCGGAAACGGGATATGAAAAATTCGTATATTTCAATGATTAACTTCTTCTTAATATTACTCACAACTTGGCCGCCCAAAAGGACGGCTTTTTTTGACCACTGACCACATAAATGACCACATTTGATCTAAAAGTTTGCGAAAGTTAGCGAACGTATATTCTTGTTCGTGATTATTAAAATTTTTGTTCATACTGGTTGCGAAGGTCGAAAAATGTTGACGAGGAAGATGATTAATACGAGTCATGTGGAATGTGTGGCAAGTCTAGTGATCACTCAGTAATTTATTTAAACATCCCGATTTCGTGAAAAACATCGATATCGGGATATTTTTATTTTCATTTGCCCTACCAGCACCATAAAAACAATATTTTCAACCCGTATTTCATCACTAAAATTACTTTTTTGCAATTTTGCCCGGTTCATATTAAAGTATATAATGATAAAAATTGCTGAAAGAATTTATAGATGGACATGCCCTTTAGGCGCTATGTCATGAGAGGAATTGGATGAAAGATGAGTAAAAATTTCTGGCGTGATTTACCACGGCCATTTTTTATATTAGCACCAATGGAAGAAGTGACAGATGTTGTGTTTCGTCATGTTGTGAGTGAGGCGGCGAGACCGGATGTGTTTTTCACAGAGTTTACGAATAGTGAGAGCTATTGCCATCCTGATGGCATTCAAAGTGTGAAAGGCCGTTTAACGTTTACGGAGGATGAACAGCCGATTGTTGCTCATATTTGGGGAGACAAACCTGAAAACTTTAGACAAATGAGCATTGGAATGGCGGAATTAGGATTTCAGGGGCTGGATATTAATATGGGTTGTCCTGTACCGAATGTGACACAAAACGGGAAGGGCAGCGGATTAATTCTTCGTCCTGACGTTGCGGCAGAGCTGATTCAAGCTGCGAAAGCAGGTGGATTACCTGTCAGTGTGAAAACAAGACTTGGCTTTACAGAGGTTGATGAATGGCGCGGATGGCTCAGACACATATTGGAGCAAGACATTGTGAATTTATCGATTCACCTTCGCACAAGAAAGGAAATGAGCCAAGTGGATGCGCATTGGGAGCTCATTCCAGAGATTAAAAAGCTTCGTGATGAAGTAGCACCTGATACCCTTTTGACCATTAATGGTGATATTCCTGATCGACAAACGGGCTTAAAGCTCGCTGAGCAATATGGAATAGACGGAGTGATGATTGGGCGTGGGATTTTCCATAACCCATTTGCCTTTGAAAAAGAGCCGAAGGAACATACGAGTGATGAATTCCTAGGTCTTTTAAGATTACATCTTGATCTCCATGATCAATACTCCTCATTAGGTCTGCGTCCGTTCAAGGCGCTTCACCGCTTCTTTAAGATTTATGTCAAAGGATTCCGAGGAGCAAGTTTCCTAAGAAATCAATTAATGAACACATCATCAACAGATGAAGTGCGTGCGATGCTTGATGAATTTGAAGCGAGAAATAAAGAACAATCATGATGAAAAAAGAGGAGGGAGAGCCCTTCTCTTTTTTCTTTGTAATAGGACTATTAAACTAGTTTAAATAAATGGTAAGATGAGATAGAAATGACATTTGGAGGTATTTATATTGAAACCATTCTGGGATAAAGACAGAGAAAGCGATGAAACATTTAAGAAAATCAATGAGAAAGGAATTGCAAAAGCTGAAAAGAAGCTAGGCGTCATCCTGCCGGATACATATAAGAAACTGATCCTTGAACAAAATGGCGGATACACCCTTCATAACGCCTATCCGACGGATCAGCCGAATGGGTGGGCAGAGGATCATGTGTCATTTGATCATTTAAGAGGAATTGCCAAAGGTGAAGGCATTTTGGATAGTGATTATTTAATAGAAGAATGGGAATTGCCTGAGGGGCTTGTGCTCATTTGTGGGGATGGGCACACGTGGATTGCGCTGGATTATAGAGAAACAAAGGAGCATCCGCCAATTCATTACTTTGATCTAGAATATGAGACGGATTTCAAATTAGCGGATTCGTTTGATGAACTGCTTGAGGGGCATTATACTGCTGAATAACATTAAGCAGTCATCACTTATTTCAGAAAAATATTTTGGTGTTTTTTGAGAGAGACAAAAGAGTCTCTCTTTTTTGTGAAGCAATATTCAACCTTTCACCATTTGACTCCAAAAATGTGTGCTTGTTATTTTTAATTCCTATTATTCAATTGGTTCCATTTCCACTCACTAAATTTCCTGACGATAATATCTGCCACAATATAAAATGGCAGAAAGCTTGAGTTGTCCACTTTGTTATACAAGGGAAACGGGGTGCTGCTTACATAGATGTTAAACATGGCATTTTGTGCAAGGAAGTTATTTCTCAATGTGGTCATACTGATAAATTTGATATGTCTCGTTTTCATCAGTTGAATGATTTCATCTAAATTCTTCGATTCTCCTGATAAAGAAATAATAAATAAAAGGTCATCCTCACCAAATTCAACGATTCCATCTGTTAAGTCTCGCTTACTTCGTAAAACTTGAGATTTCTTATGCAGCGACCATAACTGTCGTTGTACATCATTGGCCAAATCGAGCTGTGCTGTTCCTGTACCATAAATATAAATATACGGTGCGCGATCAATCAGTTGATTTAATTGATGAAAGTCCAACTGCTCCATATATTTCCTTGTCTGCTGGATATCTTGATCGAGCAGCTTCATTAAATCTTGTGTTGTTTCTTCAGTATGATTATTCAATTTCACATAAGACTTTAAGTCACTGTAGCCGTCGAAGCCTATTTTCTTGGCAAGCCGATGGATGGATGAGATGGAAGTATGAGCATAACGGGCAAGGTCCTGAATTTTCATGGTCTTCATTTCTTCAAGGTGATCGTGAATCGTTTTAATAATGTGCAGGTCATTCTTATTTAAATCTTCGAAGTATTCATTTACCAGCTTGTCCAATATCATGCGATGTGCCCTCCAACATGAAAATATTTTCTTCCTGTGAAAATATAATCTAATGTTACAACTTGATTTCTAAATACGTCAAACCTATTGGTTTTTGTAAGCGCTGCCTTTACAGTGGTCTTATGGATCAAACAAAGGGGTTATGCTTATGAATGCAATCAAGCGATTTGGCAGTGCTATGGTAGTTCCAGTCCTTTTATTCGCGTTTTTTGGTATTGTTGTAGGTCTTGCGACTTTATGTAAGAATCCAGCGATTATGGGGGAAATGGCCGCAGAAGGTACGATGTGGTATAAGGTTTGGGCACTGATTGAAAGCGGGGGATGGACGATTTTCAATCATATGGAGCTGGCATTTGTGATTGGCTTGCCGATCTCACTTGCAAAAAAAGCGCAAGCACGTGCTACGCTCGCAGCTTTGATGATTTATCTTGTGTTTAACAATTATATTCATGCTATTTTGACACTTTGGCCGTCTACTTTTGGTGTTGATTTATCGCAAGGAGTCGAGAACGTAGCAGGAGTAAAAGAAATTGCGGGTATACCTACACTGGATACAAGTATCATTGGTGCGGTGATGATATCTGGAATCGTCATTTGGATCCATAATCGTTTTTATGATCAAAAACTGCCTGAAATGCTCGGGATTTTCCAGGGGCTTGTCTTTGTTGTCATCATCGGATTCTTTGTGATGATTCCTATTGCTTTTATCGTGGCTTTTGTATGGCCTTATGTTCAGCAGGGAATTCAATCTCTCCAAGGGTTCATGTCACAGTCTGGTTATATTGGTGTCTGGCTGTTTCATTTCTTGGAAAGGGTGTTAATTCCCACAGGACTTCACCATTTTATTTATACACCTTTTGAGTTTGGTCCAGCGGCTGTAAATGGAGGGTTAAAACCATATTGGATTGCTCACTTAAATGAATTTGCGACCTCAACTTCCAATTTGAAGGATCTTTATCCATACGGATTTTTACTGCATGGAAATATAAAGATGTTCGGCTGTTTAGGGATAGCTCTAGCCATGTATTTTTCTACCCCGAAAGAAAACAGAAAAAAGGTTCTGGCATTGGTATTACCCGCCACATTAACAGCGGTATTTGCCGGAATTACAGAACCACTTGAATTTACATTTCTATTTCTCGCGCCTTATTTATTTGTCATACATGCACTTCTTGGAGCCACCATGGTGACAATCATGAATATGTTTGGTGTTGTCGGAATGATGGGTTCCGGGCTTATTGAAATAGCTGCATTGAACTGGATTCCGCTCTCTTCAAATCATGGAGGGATTTATCTGATCCAAGCAATGATTGGACTTCTATTTACAGCATTGTATTTTGTCATATTTAGATGGATGATTGTAAAATTTGATATTCCATTACCAGGACGAAAACATGAGGAGGAGACGAGGCTATATACAAAACAAGATTATGAGAATGCTCATAAAAAAGCTCATGACAAAAAGGAAGCGCCCGTTTATGCGTCTGAGTATGAAGAGAAAGCCGTTTATTTCTTAGAAGGCCTTGGCGGTAAAGAAAACATTAAAGATGTGACAAACTGTGCCACGCGTCTGCGTATTACAGTGATTGACCCTAGCTTGGTGAAAGATAGGGAATACTTTACAAAAAATAAACGGGCACATGGAATGGCTAAGAGTGGTCAAAGCATTCAAATCATTGTTGGCTTAAGTGTACCGCAAGTAAGAGAGTCCTTTGAGACAAAACTTTCATTAGATTGAAAAAGGAGCTGGATATCATGAAAAAAACATTTAATATTACTATTGCTGGAGGCGGAAGTACATTTACGCCAGGGATCATTTTGATGCTGTTAGACTATCTAGAGGAGTTCCCAATTCATACAATTAAACTCTATGATAATGATGAATCTAGACAAAAGACGATTGCAGATGCATGTGAGATTATGTTAAAAGAACGAGCACCAGAAGTGCGATTACTGGCAAGCACGGACCCAGAAGAAGCTTTCACTCAAGTCGATTTTGTGATGGCACATATCCGTGTCGGCAAATATGCAATGCGTGAATTAGATGAGAAAATTCCATTGAAGCATGGAGTCGTCGGACAGGAAACATGCGGTCCAGGTGGAATAGCTTATGGAATGCGGTCCATTCCAGGTGTATTAGAACTTGTCGATTATATGGAAAAATACTCACCTGAAGCTTGGATGTTAAACTATTCTAATCCTGCAGCGATAGTAGCAGAGGCAACTCGTAAGCTAAGACCGAATTCCAAAATTTTAAACATATGTGATATGCCAATTGGCATCGAAGAATTGATTGCAAAGAATTTAGGCTTATCTTCACGAAAAGAACTGGAAGTAGATTACTATGGTTTGAATCATTTTGGCTGGTGGACAGATATTCGAGATAAAAAAGGAAATAGCTTAATGCCTGAGGTCATTCAGCATGTAAGCCAGCATGGTTATGCAACAGATGGAACATCTGAACTAGAACAGCAGAAGAGCTGGAACAGCACATTAAAAAAGGCCAAAGATATTCAAGCACTTGATCCAAAAACAGTACCGAATACGTATTTGAAATACTATCTATTTCCAGATGAAGAAGTGGCACATGCAAATATAGCGTTCACACGTGCCAATGAAGTGATGGAGGGGCGAGAAGCCTTTGTTTTTAGTGAATGTCAGACCATCATTGATAAAGGAACTGCAAAGGAAACAAAGCTGACCATTGATGAACATGCTTCTTATATCGTTGATTTGGCAAGAGCCATTGCTTTTAATAAAAAGGAACGGATGCTAATGATTGTAGAGAACAATGGCGCAATCATGAACTTTGACCCAACAGCCATGGTCGAAATTCCTTGTATCGTTGGCAGCAGCGGTCCAGAAAAATTAGTGGTTGGAGAAATTCCTAGATTTCAAAAAAGTCTCATGGAGCAGCAAGTTGGCGTAGAAAAATTAGTAGTAGAAGCATTTGAAGAAAGCTCCTATCAAAAACTATGGCAGGCCATCACATTATCGAAAACGGTGCCGAGTGCTAAAGTAGCAAAAGATATTTTAGACGACTTAATTGTGGCAAATCAAGCATTTTGGCCAGAGTTAACATAACATGAGAATAAGCAATATGGGCGTGATAGCGCTCATATTGCTTATTTGTTTTTTCAATTGATGTATTGTGATGGAGACGAAAAGACCCCCTTACCAAAAGGGGGCTCCATTTTCTTACTCTGCACTCTCCTCAACCTCACGGCTATCTTCTGTTTCACCAATATAAATTGGGCCGTTTGCGTGATCGACTCGGATTGGCCATTCGTATGGGACTTGCAGGCGTCTGGCGATGGCTCTCCAAAATTTTGTGGAATCGAGTTCGAATTCTTGGAAGTCTTTTAATAATTCTTTGTAAGATGAGCCATCAAATTGAATGTACATGTCTTGCAGACGCATGAATGCGACATGTCTCACTTCTAGTGCTGCCGCAGCTTCCATTTCTTCTTCTGTTGCTTCTCCGATGATTGTACCTGCGGGCGGAAGCATGTCGTATACGTTGAATTCCTCTTCTTCTTCGTGTGCTGCATTGTGCTGTTGATCTGACATTTTTCTTCACTCCTTCTAGTTTTCAATCAAAACTTTATTCCGTGCTTACTTCTATTATCGGAAGGAAATGTGAAATGTGGAATGAAAAGAGGAGCAGATCCACAACACTTGCTTTTTTCTCTTGAATCATCTATGATCAATTACAGATATAAAAGGTCTATAATAGATAGAAAGGAGCTTCCTCATGAAATATTCTAAAGCGACCAACTATGCGCTGCATACGATGGTGTTTTTAACTCTTGCGCCAAAGGGCAAAGCGATTGGTGTTGAGCCTCTTGCTAAGATGCAAGATCTTTCACCTACCTATTTATCCAAAATTTTAACAAAGCTTGTGAAGGCGGGATTGATTGAATCAACGCCTGGTGCAAAGGGAGGATACACCATTATCAAACGAAAGGAAGACATTTCGTTTTTAGATGTCATTCAGGCTGTAGAAGGACAAACGAATTTATTTCGCTGTTCCTTAGAGCATGAGTCTTTAATGTCTCACGATGGTTGTTTGATTGAACAAGTCATGCAGGATGTTGAAACAAAAATGCAAGAAACCCTCAGTCAAAAACGTTTAATTGATATTGCGAACCAAATTGAGCAGACAGAAAAAAATCCATTTCTCAAGATGTGATTTTTTTGAACCTATTATAGATATAAAGAGTCTTTAAAGTCTTTAATAAAAAGGAGAGATTCACATGTTAATAGATTGTGCCATTATCGGAGGCGGACCAGCTGGATTAAATGCAGCACTTGTTGTGGGAAGGGGCAGAAAACAGGTCATCGTGTTTGATGACGAGCAGCCAAGAAATCGAGTGACACAGGAATCACATGGTTTTATTACAAACGATGGAATGACACCGTTTGAGATTAGAAAAGCGGGAGAGGCAGATCTTCAGACATATCCTAATATCCAAATGAAACGAAGTAGAATTGTTGATATACAAAAGAAAGAGGACCGCTTTACGTTACTGACACAAGAGGGGGATACGGTTGAATCAAAAAAAATCATATTGGCAACAGGACTTCAGGATATGTTACCAGAGATCAAAGGGTTTCATGATGTGTATGGAAAGACGTTGTTTAGCTGTCCTTTCTGTGATGGATGGGAATTAAAGGACAAGGCACTTGCGCTCATTGCAGAGAATCAACGTGCCTTGCATATGGCTAAGCTTCTTTCCAATTGGACAAAGGATTTGATCGTGTTGACGAATGGACAACAAGTGTTAGCTGAAGAGGAAAGGGTACTTCTTTCGGCGTATTCTATACAAGTCATTGATGTGCCAATTGTGTCGATCGAAAATGACAATGGGCAGCTGTGCTCTCTTCAACTTGCGAATGGGGAGAGAGTAAAAAGAGAAGGCGGGTTTGTAGCAAGTGATTTCAAGCAGTCAGCCCCATTTGCCGAAAAGCTTGGCTGTCAAATGACGAAGAATGCGGGTATTGAAACAGATATCCTTGGACGCACATCCGTCAGCGGTGTATTTGCATGTGGTGATAATTTAGGCGGTCCTGCTCAGCTAGTTCTTGCAGCAGCAGCTGGCAGTCAGGCAGGAATGGGCGTGATTCATGAGCTTGTACAAGAGGCGTTTCAAGAAAAAGAAAAAACATCTCTATGAAAAGAGATGTTCAAAGATGAGCGGTTTTTCGTTTTGATAGGACGTGAGCTGTCCATTCGAAAAGAGCGTAAATGACAAAGAAGATGATGATCCAGCTGCTGGCATCGACCCATACATTGGTGACATGAATGATGTTCGCCTGATCAAGTCCAGCCTGAATCCACATCGTGATCAATGCTGTGAGAAACACGTGTAAAAGCCATTTTGATTTTTTCAATTGGTCACACCTCCATCTCTTTCCATCATATAAGAAATGACAGTTCATTTCCAATTGTTTTTCCATATGCTTCAATATTAAAATAAGAAATAAAACCAATGGAAGGACATTATATGAGCGATCAAATAGATATGTTTTTAAAAAATAATTTTCCTGATCTTTTACTAACGCCATCACTTTTTTACCAATGGCCCTTTGGACTTCGGTTTGAAGTGGCAGATTGGTCGATAGAAAAGGAAGCGGACGTGTTAGAGAAAGCAGGGGATCGTGCTTTTGAGATTGTGAAATATGCTTTTCATCCAGGGGACGACATACTGCTTGTGACAGATGTGTATACAAAACATGCACATGAATTAACGAAACGTAAGCTCCTTGTCTATCAAAAATATGTCCACCGGCAAGTGCGTAACCGATTACGTCACGAGCCTTTGACCTATGTACGACCAGAACTAGAAGAAGCACTGAAATTAGAGAGATTTACACTCAATTGCCAGCTGCAAGATATTCGATTGCGCCCGCTTCTCCATGCCATGTGCCAAGAGGATTTCTATGCACCGAATCAAATCATGAAAGGAAAGCTTGATTATGAAATTTATCTCATCAATTTATCGAAACAGATGATTTTTCACTTATATGATGATCGAGGCTGTGATCTCATTGCGGCAGATCCTGAACGCCTACGCCCACTCTATGAAGGCTTACCGCACTGGCTATTAGACTATGATCGCGCTCAGATGGACAGGCTGTTTGCAGGTAAATAAGAAAACCGCACTTTCAACAAGTGCGGTGTTCCTTTTTAAGCTTCTACTGTATTGAAAAACTGAGGCAAATACTCTTTGTGTGCTTCTAGCATTTCATCTAGGATGCTTTTTGCGATGGCATCTGATGGGACAAGCGGGTTGATGGTCATTGCCACAAGTGCTGTGTTGTAATCGCCTGTAACGGCAGCTTCTGCGGCTACACGTTCAAAGGATTTAATTTGAGAAATCAGTCCTTTCACAGCGACCGGCATTTCACCAACAGCGATTGGTTTTGGGCCGTCTTTTGTGATGACACAGTTCAGTTCAACCGCAGAATCATTTGGAATGTCGCTGATGGCGCCATTATTGATCGTGTTCACAGGCTGAATGTCATGCTTGTCGTTATAAATCGAAGCAATCAAGTTACAAGCTGCATCACTGTAGTAGGCACCGCCTCGTTTTTCAAGCTGTGGCGGCTTGATATCAAGATCAGGGTCTTTGTAAAGCTCGAACAGGTCATTTTCTAGTGTACGAACGACTTCTGCACGAGTCCCTTCGTTCGCTGCTGCTTTCTTTTCTTCAGCCAGCATATCACTTGTTTTGTAGTAGTAGCGGTGGTACGGACAAGGAATCACGCCAAGACCTTTTAAGAAATCTGCATCCCACGGGATTGCTTGAATGTTGTTCATCGACATCGTGGAGTTTGGATCTGCCATATCTTCGATGACTTGATCCATGATGCTTTTGCCATCTAAGAACACGTTGAGTCCAAATACCATATGGTTTAATCCAGCAAAGCTGACTTCGACTCTGCTTGCATCTACATCCAGGCCTTTGGCGATACCCATGCGAATGCCGATTGGCACGTTACATAGGCCAACGACTTTGCGGTGGTTTGAATAGCGAAGAACTGCTTCTGTGACCATACCGGCAGGGTTCGTGAAATTCACTAGCCATGCGTCAGGGCATAATTCTTCAATATCTTTGACAATATCAAGAATGACAGGAATGGTGCGCAGCCCTTTGAATAAGCCGCCTGGACCATTTGTTTCCTGACCAATGACATCATATTTTAAAGGAATGCGTTCATCCTTCATGCGTGCTTCAAGCAGTCCGACACGGAATTGAGTTGTGACAAAATCAGCTCCTGCAAGCGCTTTCTTACGGTCTAATGTTAAATGGACGTCGATTGGAAGTCCTGCTTTTTTGACCATTCGTTTTGCCAGGTCTCCAACGATCTCAAGCTTTTCTTTTCCTGCTTCAATATCGACGAGCCAAAGTTCGCTAATCTGAAATTCATCGTACCGTTTAATGAATCCTTCCACAAGCTCTGGTGTATAGCTTGATCCTCCGCCAATTGTGACAACCTTTAATCCTTTTGCCATGTTCTGCACCTCCGAATAATGTAACGCCCAATGTTATAATAGAGTGGAGCCAATTCTTATTCTTTTGTTTGTACATCTATAGCTTATCGTGAGAGTATCTAGCGCGTAAATGACTTCAGCGTCTTTAGGCAAGGGTGTCTCATTTAGAGATTTGTTACATAGGAGAAACACCTTGTGACATATTGTTGGAGAAAGGGGAAGTCAGATGTTTTCAAGTGAGGTCATTTCCAGCTTTAATGAACTAGAAAGCGCTTTATACCGATACATCATGGAAAACAGTGAAAAGGTCGTGTATATGAGAATTCGGGACTTAGCAGATGCTGCTCATATTTCCACCTCGTCTGTCCTTCGCTTTTGCCGAAAAGTGAATTGTGAAGGCTTTTCAGAGTTTAAAGTAAAGCTCAAAATGTATTTAGAATCAGAGCAAACACCTTCTTTGAAAAGCACCCAGCATTTTCTATATGAATTTATAGAACGAACACTCAAAGGGGACTTTGAGGAGAAAATCAAAGAGGCAGCAAGGCTCATTGCCGAAGCAAAAAATGTGCTGTTTATCGGGACTGGCAGCTCTGGCATTTTGGCGCAGTATGGGGCAAGGTACTTTTCGAGTCTTGAGAAATTTTCATTTTACATCAATGATCCGTTTTTCCCGATGAATATGCAGTATTTAGACAATAGTGTCACCATTGTGCTGTCTGTAACAGGGGAGAACCGTATTACGATTGATCATATTTCGAAGTTAAAACGAGAAGGAAGCACAATCATTAGTATTACAAACAATCAGCACTGCACGATTTCGCGAATTTCTGATTTAAATATTGCCTATTACGTCACAGATGAACGAGTGCACAGAGCCAATATCACCACACAAACACCGGTCGTGTATATATTAGAAACAATGGCCCGTGAGATGTTTGCGATGTTAAAAGAAAAGTAAAAGAGCCGCTGCATTAAACAGCCGCTCTTTTTTTCTGTCTCATAAAAGCGAGGATGGCAATACCGGAACAGACGAGCACAAACAGACCGCCTAACAAATACACAAACCGCGCTCCGAATGCATCTGCGATGACCCCAACAAAGAATATAGATAAACCGACAGATACTGAAGAAAGGACGTAGTGAGCGGAATACACCTTTGATAAATCATGGACTGGTGTTTCCGTTTGAAGAATGGTTTGCTGCGAAACATCCCGGATTTGATAGGCAGGTCCCATCAAAATACAAAGCAATAGAGCAAGCCACGGAAGGCTGTTCAGTGCAAAAAGAATGGTCAGGACTGCATAGATGAATGAACCTGCTGCCATAAAGAGGAGCAGCTGCTTTTGAATGAAACGACTCATCCACGCAGCCAAGAGCCCACCTATAATGGCGCCAGTATAATAAGCAGCATTGATAAAGCCCCACCAATCCTCACTTTCCTTTAAATCGTGTGTGACAAAGGCAAGCGTAATAGCCCCGATCCAAACAGCACCTGCTATATTTTCACAAACATCCATAAAGGTCAGGGTGCGAATCGTTTTATTTGTCCAAATAATCGCCCAGCCATCCTTGAAACTGTTCATCTTATTTGCTTTTCGATCTATGTCTTCTTGCTTGAGAAGAGGAAAAACAGGGATGAAAAACAAATAAGACAACACAATCATGAGACAAGTAATCCCCAGTAAATAAAATGGCCCAATCCACAAGACGAGCATTCCAGTAAACGAATAGCCGGCGATTTGAACCATTTGATGAAAAATGGAGGCTGTACTGTTCGCTTTCACAAGCTGATTTGCTGGCACAAGCATTGGCATGATGGCCTGTAATAAAGGACTGATGAATCCGCCTGTCATCGAAATCAACATGAGCGCACCAAACATCCAGACCATATGCTGCTGAAAGAAATGAAATTGGGATGTAAACACGATGAGCATCACAAGACGTAAAAGTGGGACCCATTTCAATAGACGATAGGTTTGAAAGCGATCTGTCAAAACAGGGGAGATGAGCCCAGCTAATAGCTGGCATAGCGTTCTTATTAGCGGAAATAGAGCCGCATAGGCAACAGATTGTGTATCTTGATAGATCACAAACGTGATCGTCATCACAAAAAGAATATCACTTAGCATGAGAAGGCTTTTACTGCCTGTATAAAACCAAAACTTGTTTCCCATATCAAACCGGCTCCTTTTCAAAAACAAGTTCAGTATAGCATGGGGATGAAGTGCCCAGAGGCTTTGCATTGAAAAATACATCTTAAGGATGAGATGATTGTGATAAGCTAAATGAAAGACACCGTAAGGAAAGGGGTTCAATCTAGTGAGAAAATTACCGGCACATGATTTTTTGGACAAGCTCGGCATCCCATATGACATCAAAACATTTTCTTCCGAAACAGAAAAAGGTGCAGCAAATGTAGCGGCAGCCCTTGGTTTTCGTGAAAGACAAATGATCAAAACATTGATCTTTGAAACAGGGGAAGGGGAGCAGCTGCTTGTGATGGTTGGCGCTGACCAGCATATCAAATCAGGAAAACTAAAGAAAGCGGCCGGCTCCCGTAATATCAAAATGGCTGCACCGGACACGGTTCTTGAAGTGACGGGCTATCGAATTGGTTCGATTCCGCCATTTTGCTGGCAGCCTGAAGGCTTCCGCACGATGATCGAAGCTTCGCTATTAGAAGAAGAGGTATTAGGAGTTGGAGCGGGCGAATGGGGAAATGAAATACTGATAACACCAGAACGATTAGTCAAAGCGGCCAAGGCTTTACCGTTTGATATTGTTCAGCCATCTGAATAGAGAAAGTGCCTGTTTCTTCAGCAGGCACTTTTTTAATTTGTTGCAGGAGTTGTAAACGGATCAATGTCTTTCATTTGCAGGAAGGCATTCACCGTCTTATTTTCTTCAAGATCATTCGCTCGTTTGCAGATAACAACAGGTCTGACGATTTCAATTCCTTCAATGTACACGCGCCCAATTTCTTTCCGTTCGAGACTTTTGTGAACAGCATCACGTGGAACAAGGGTGATGCCATAGCCTGCTTTGATCATTTGAATCGCTTCATGGACACCGCTGAATTGTAAATCAACGGTCGGTTTTTTAATTCCTTTAGAGGTAAAGAGAGAAAAGAGCTTTTCTCTTGTGGAACTGCCTTCTTCGCGCATTAAAAAAGGTTCATGGCTCAGGCGTTCAAGCGGGACGGTTTTTCCGTTCAATGGATGGTCCGCTGGGACAATAAAATCATAGCTTAAATGAGTCAAATGGGAGATGAGAATCTCCTCGTGGTGCAAATCTTCAATCACAGCGATGGCCACATCTGATTGATATTGAAGCAGGCTCTCTATGACTTGAGCGGAGTTTCCACTTTTCAATTCAATTTCTGTCTGTGGTGATGCTGTTTTAAAAGCAGCAAGCCAATCAGGCAGCAAAAAGTTGAGCGGTACGTAGGTAGAAGCGATTCGGAGTCTCCCTTTTTTTCCGCTTTGTAATAGTGTGATCTGATATTCTACTTCCTTTTCAGCTTCAAACACTTGCCGGGCGTAAGGATACAGAATTTTCCCCATCTCCGTGAGTGTAATTCCCCGGCCATTACGTTTAAAAAGGCGAAAACCGATCTCTCGTTCAATGCTCCTTAATTGAGCCGTCACAGCTGGCTGTGTCAATGCTAACACGTCTGCCGTTTGTGTGACGCTTTTTGTCTCTGCGACCTTTGCAAAAATTCGGAGGGCATGTAAATTCATTTTTGCACCACCTATCAATTATTTTGATGATTAAATCAAAAACATTCATTAGATTTATTATAAGGCATCCCTTATCGTAAAGGTAGCGAAGGAGGCAGGGAAAAATGGACCGTCGTCAAAAGCAAGTCGTCTCAATCTCGCTCATCACAGCGTTTGCACTTATTGGAGATTCAATGCTTTATGTTGTTCTTCCGATCTATTGGAGAGAGGTTGGTTTATCATCGATTTGGGAGGTCGGATTACTGCTGTCGATCAATCGATTCATTCGCATCCCTCTAACGCCTGTTGTTTGGTGGCTATACCGATATGTGCCAATGAAGACTGGCGTATTGATTGCTATCTTGATCGCCTCAGTGACAACGATACTATATGGTGTCAGCGGTTTTTGGCTGCTGCTGATCTGCCGCTGCGTATGGGGATTGGCATGGACTTTACTTCGTATGAGTGGAATGCGGTTGATTGCTGAAATGGATGAAGGCTCACAAGGCCATTTGACGGGTCTTTATAACGGGCTTTACCGCCTTGGCAGTTTATTCGGCATGTTATTTGGCGGCCTATTCGCAAGCTTCATCGGCTTCCAATCCATGACGCTCATCTTTGGTTTACTCACATTGCTAGGCTGCATTTTTTATGTGTCTTTGGATGATATTGAAAAGGGGCAAGGTAAAGAAGTGTATCTAGGCATTAAACAGAAGTGGTTTGCACGAGATGTAGTAAAAGTACTGCTGACTGGTATGCTTGTAGCACTAGTGATACAAGGTTTATTTGCTTCAACGCTAAGTCATGTGATTGAAGCAAAGATCGGTCATGGTGAATTTGCTCTTTTCGGTTATGTCATAGGCGCATCTGCTTTAAGTGGAGGGATTCAAGCGATCAGATGGGGATGGGAACCATTTGTCGCACCGAGAACAGGCAGATGGTTTGACAGGCTTGTGCTCAAGGAACGAATGCTTTGCTGGATGTTTCTTTCGTTTGGAGGTCTCAGTATTCTTGCAGTCATGCTGAAGGTAAGTGGCTGGTTTCTTGTTATGTTGCTTTTGATCCAGCTGCTGTCAACGATCCTAACGACGATGACAGATACGCTTGCTTTTCAAAAAGCCTCTACTCAAACAGATAAGAACCGCTTCCTTGCAAGCTATTCCTTCGTTCAAGATATTGGTGCTGCTTTAGGACCTTTGTGCGGGTATACGATGATTCAATTTTTTGGATCGAGCAGCGTCTTCTGGCTGATGATCATCATAAGCTTACTGCTTTTAAGCATGTGGGCGGTAGGCGGCCGGCTACATGTCTCTTCTGATGCAGCGTAAAAAGTTTACGCTTTACGATGTTGATGTCAGCATATGCAAAAGCTGATATAAGTAATAAACTGCCTCATGCAGCTGAACGCAAGAGGCAGTGATATTCTCTTAATCTATGTCTGAATCGTATGCTTTTTGCGTCAGCTGGCTGACGACCTCTTTTAAGCCATTTGGTTTATGGAATTCAACAGGTGTGCTTCCTTTTTCGAATACGATTTGGTCTGCTTCAACCAGCACGACATATCGATTGTTGACCTTCGCAATATGGATTGAGTGGCCAAAGTCTGCTAGAAGACCTTTGATTTCCGTTTCCCCTAGACGCATTTTCATCGTGATATCAGGGGTTTGTTCAACAATGTGTGAAGCTGCTAACGTAACCTGTTCTGTATCAAGTCGTTCCCTGATCTCTCGTTTCTCACTCGCTTCCCATATTTCAAGGTCCTCTTCAAATTGTTTTAATTCTTCACTTTCATCCTGTAATGTTTCAAATACTTGTTCCTGCACCATATTCATGACCTGTGATTTCATGATTTCAGGCATTGATTCTCCGTATTCGACGAATTTTAGAAAGTCCTCAAAATAACGGGCGTGTGAGGACTGGTGAATTTTCACTTCTGCTTCCTCTGTCATGCCCTCTTCTGGCATAAACGGATATTGAATTGATTTCATGTTTTTGGTTGTAATGGCCATTTCGACTTTTCGAATCAAGGTAGATGTATCGGCGATAGAAGCGACTTTCTGTTCAAAATCGCATTTCATGATAAAGACAAAGGAGTCATCGAAATACTTTTTAGGAACCGCAGACGCAACTAAAAAAACGCCGCCTCTGACAGCACTTGTATCTAAATACGTGCGAACAAACTGTTCACTGCACTCATTAAATACTTCTTTTGAATCAGCAAATCTTGTCTGATGAAATAAATTATAGTTTGGATTTGAATCGAGCTCATGGCCCGGTTCTACAATGAAACGGCCAATTTTGGTCGGTACTTGTTCAGATTTAGGGTGTCTGTCCACTTTTCTTTTGACGATTTTTTTCAGCTCTCCGTCTAAAAAGTCCTTCAGCTCACTTTGTTCAAATTCCTCTTGGTCTAATGTTTGATAATGTTTAAATCGTTTATTTGCTTGTTCATCTTTGCCTTCGACTTCAACGACAAAGAATGATAGAAAACGCATCGTAAAATCCATTGATTGGTCACCACTTTTTCTTCTTCGGATAAGTTGAGTATAGAAAAAGGAGTGAAAATCGTCAACGAATGGAGAAATATCGTGTCATTATTTCCCGAGAAATGTTTATTGAAAAACACTTGATAATAATTATCATTCTTGATAGAATGATAAAAGAAAAGAAGGAACCTGCCAGTTCCTTCATCTTAGAAAAATGTATTATTTTGTTTCAAATGTTTCGCAATCAGTTTCTGCATTGCGAGTCACGTCAGTCATTGTGCTTTTACCAATTTTAATTGTAGAAGCTGTACAGCTGTTTTTAGCCCAAAAACGGCAAGAGTTCACTTCACAAAGTACGTTTTGTGCCATGGGAATTCACCTCCGTGATTCATATTGAGAATGAAGCAAGCTGCCACTTGAATTCATTCAATCTAGTAGTCTCTTTATAGAAAGAGGCTGTTTGTGCTTCCTATGCACGTGTTTATCATACCATCTACCCTGAAAATATACAATTTAAACTCCGAAAGAGCGAGAATACATATCTCGCTCTTTTTTATTTGTAAAAATAGTTAAATGCTAGGTGGCACCATCTCTCATTTCGACATATGAATAGAGTAGATTCAAAACCTGATGTCGGACAAAGTATGAGAATACATGTACTAATTTCCACATAAAGATAGGGTTTTCAATCAAAATCTTCATAGAGAGATGAGGGGAGAAGATGAAAGCAGTCATTCTCTGCGGAGGAAAGGGAACGAGAATGAGTGAGGTCACACAAGCGCTTCCTAAACCACTTGCTATGATCGGAGATCGGCCTATTCTATGGCATATTATGAAAATCTATCAGTATTACGGTGTAGACGAGTTTATCTTATTGCTTGGATATAAAGGAGAGAAGATCAAAGAGTATTTTCTCAACTACGACTGGCGGAATCACAGCATGCAGCTGGATATGTCGACAAGAGAAATGAAGCTTTTAGGGAAATCAGAAAGCTGGAAAATCACCTTTTTAGATACGGGCGAGAATACGATGACAGGCGGACGTTTAAAACAGGTGCAGGACTACATTGGTGATGAGACATTTATGATGACGTATGGTGATGGGCTCGCCAATATCAATATGTTTCATTTGCTCAAGCGCCATCAAGATCTTGGGGCAGCTGCCACTGTCACGGGAATTGAAAAGATGTCACAGTACGGGACGCTGAAGGTGTATAACGGGATGGCACAATCCTTCTCTGAGAAGACAGACAGTATCGGGATGATCAATGGAGGATTTTTTGTGTTGTCTCCAAAGGTATTTGATTATTTGACAGACGATGATCAATGCGTGTTCGAAGCGGAGCCTCTTCAACATCTGGCGAATGATGGAGAGCTTGCGGTTTATGAGCACCACGGGTTTTGGACAGCAATTGATACGTATAAAAATCTGAAGGAAATCAATGGCATGTGGGCAGAAGGAAAACAACCATGGAAGGTTTGGTGACAGCATGAGCGGATTTTGGAATGGCAAGAACGTATTTGTGACTGGATGTACAGGGCTGTTAGGAAGCTATCTCGTCAAGGAATTGATTGATCAAGGCGCCAACGTGACAGGGCTTGTGCGTGATCAGGTGCCAAGATCGAATTTATATCAAGACAGTCAATTTGAAAAGATGAATGTGGTGCAAGGCGCATTGGAGGACATGCAAACGATTGAACGTGCGTTAGGAGAATACGAAATTGATACCGTCTTCCATTTGGCGGCCCAAGCCATTGTTGGGGTCGCAAATAGACATCCTGTTTCTACATTTGAAGCTAACATTTTAGGTACATGGAATGTGCTGGAGGCGTGCAGAAGACAGCCGCTGATCAAACGAGTGATTGTGGCTTCAAGTGACAAAGCATACGGTGATCAGGAGCAGCTTCCATATGATGAAGAGATGCCGCTTAACGGGAAACATCCGTATGATGTATCGAAAAGCTGTGCAGATTTGATTTCTCACACATACTACAACACATATGGTCTTCCGGTTTGTATTACGCGATGCGGCAATTTATACGGAGGCGGAGATTTGAATTTTAACCGAATTATTCCGCAAACCATTCAGCTAGTTTTAGAGGGGGAGACACCGGAAATTAGAAGTGACGGCACTTTTATTCGTGATTACTTCTACATTGAAGATGCGGTCAAGGCCTATTTGCTGCTAGCTGAAAAAATGGAGGAAAAAGGGCTGGCAGGAGAAGCCTTTAACTTTAGTAATGAAATTCAGCTGACGGTCCTTGAGCTCGTGGATAAGATTTTAAAGGCAATGGGAAGCGATCTGAAGCCTCGTATTTTGAATCAAGGAACGCATGAGATTAAGCATCAATATTTATCGGCAGAAAAAGCGAGAAAACTGCTTGATTGGAAGCCTGACTACTCCATTGATGAAGGTTTAGAAAAGACAATTGAATGGTACCGCGAATTTTTTCAGAAATAGAGGTGTAAATAGATGAACAGCATATATTGTACGGTTCTATCAAGTGGAAGACTTTATCAAGCCATTGCGTTTTTCTTATCGTTGAAGCAAGTAGAAGATGATGCTGTCATCAAGACGTTATGTATGGATGATGCTGCATTTGATTTGCTTCGTCAAATGAATTTCCCACATGTCGATCTTGTTCATGTACGGGAGCTTGAAACGCCGGAGCTGCTAGAGAAAAAAGAGAAACGGGATGCGTCGGAATATTGCTGGACATTAAAGCCGATGTGGATTGAGAGGTTATTTGAACAGGAGAAGACGGAGGAAGTGACATATTTTGATGCGGATTTGTTCTTTTATGAGAGCCCGCAAGTCATTTTTCAAAACCAGCCGGATGCCTCTGTTTTACTATCGAGAGGAGATATTGTCATTCCAAGCTTTGATCCAGAGGAAGTGAAAATGCTTCAGAAGCTTTTAGGACGCTATAACTCGGGCTTCCTACACTTTAAAGGAGATGAAGCCGGGCGGAAGTGTCTCAGCTGGTGGAAAGAAGAATGTCTAAAAGAATGCAAAAATGCACCGGGAGAAGGCAAGTTTGGAGACCAAGGGTATCTGGATCATATGCCGATGCTATTTGAAAAAGTAGAAGATATTAAAACAAAGGGCGTCAATATTGGTCATTGGAACTATGGGCAGCATTCCTATCGGGAAGAGAATGGGCGTATTCTGCTTGAGGATGGGAGCCCGCTCATTTGCTATCATTTCAGCGGCTTTCGAATCGTGAGCAAGGATCATATGCAGCAAATCCATGAAAAAGGGAGAAATGACTTGCCATTTTTCCAAGAAGCCTATCGGGAAATGCTTCGTCATGTGATTGAATCTGTGGAGCGAGTCAACCCAATGTTTAACGGCTATGCCAAACTCGAGGGGGATGACGCATGAACAAAAAGCCAAAGGTAAGCGTCATTATTCCAAGCTATAATGCGAAAGAGCGCTTAGAAGGCAGCCTCTTTTCCTTAACGCTTCAGGAAACGGATATTCCATTTGAGGTCATTGTCGCCGATAATGGGTCAACGGATGGCACGATGGAAATGCTCGAAAAAATTGAGGTGAACTTTCCGATCAAAAAGGTGCGTATCCCTGTCAATCAAGGGATTGCCAAGGGACGCAATCATGCCATTCGCGAAGCAGAGGGAGACCTGCTGATTTTCCATGACAGCGATATGCTGGCAGAGCCGAGGTTTATTCAAAAGCATAGAGAGGCGCATGCAGATCAAGAGGATCTCGTCATTTGCGGTGTGTGCTGGAAGCGGATCTATCGTTATTTTTACACAGCATTTGATGAAGATCACGTGAAGCGATTGAAAACACAAGGGCTGTATCAGCGGGAAATGAAGAACAAAACGCCTCTTTTATCAATGGAAGAAGTCGAAAATGGTGCATTTCTAGAGAAAAGCTTTGATTTGCAGTCTGAGTTTATTGATATCCTCAAAGACATCTTGCACACGTACCACTATGATTTAAGTTCTTATGAGCTGCCGTGGCGATTTTTCATTACAAATAACTCCTCAGTAAAGCGAAAGCATGTCATGGCACTGGGGATGTTTGATGAAAATATCGTTCGGTACGGGTTTGAGGATTATGATTTAGGGATTCGTCTGCATCAGCTTGGCCTGTCATTTGAATTGAGAGAGGATATCATGAGTGTGCATCAGGAGCATCCGAGTAATTTAACGTCATTTGATGACATTAAATATAACATTTTGTATATGTGCGAGAAGTATAACAATATTGATTCCATTGATGCCCATTTGGCATTCTCTGGCCCGTTTTCTCACACGGTGACAAATGACATCGTGAAAGAAATTCGTCAGCTGCGTGAGAATCCGTCATTTGATGGTCTGTTATCTTATTTTTTAGAGCTGCTTCATTTGATCACAGAGCGGAATGTAGGCATCAAACGTGATCAACAAGATGTGCTGACAGCAAAGCACTTTCCTTTGAAAAAGCTGTCAGAGACTGCGCAGCTTGCAAGGCAGGAATATGGCTGCACGGTTCTTGTGGAAGCAATTCAAAGGCTGACGAATGAGCTGTTATGCGTTGATTTGTTTCAAGTGGATGTGTTGTAGATGGCATCCTATCATTTTACAACCATTGTGTCGAATACCCATGTATTTAAGCTGCTCGCACTGATTCATTCACTTGAACAAACCGCCCATTCATTCAAGCTGTCTGTTTTATGTGCGGACCCTTTGGCTTACAAGGTGTTAAGTGAGTTCCCTCATCCGCATGTCCAATATGAACAGCTTGAAGACATTGAAGATGATTCGCTGCGAAAGGCAAAAGGTGATCGTACGTTTCATGAGTATTGCTGGACGTTAAAGCCTGCCTTTCTACTCAAAATTCTTGAGTCCTCAGATGCGGATTATCTCGCTCATTTGGATACTGATTTGTATTTTTATCATGATCCAGGGGCGATATTTGAAGAGAATTCACTCGCTCATTTATTTTTGACGGATCATATGAATTCCAAGCGATTCTATCACTTTTATGAATTGTCCGGCCGCTTTAATACTGGTTTTGTAGGCTGTCGTAACACAGACGTTGCCAAACAGGCGGTAACGCAATGGAAAGAAAACTGCATTGCGCACTGTACAGTAGAAATGGATACGGAAAAAAAGACGTACGGAGACCAGCGGTATGTTGAAAGTTGGATTGATGATTTTGAAGGTGTCCATGTGGTGACATCTAAAGGGGCCAATGCGGCGATTTGGAACATTGAAAACTATAAGCTTTCCATTGTGGAAGGGGATATTTACCTCGACGAAAATCCTCTACTGTTCTATCATTTTTCTGCCTTTACGATCATTGATGAGAATACCTTTAATCTCAATTGGTATTACTATATGAAAGAACAAAAGCTTGTGGATCATCTGTATATTCCGTATGCCAATTTGGTTCATCAAAAAATTAAACAGGTGCAAGAGATATTTCCAGAATTTCAGCAAGGGTTTATTGCGAAGAAGCATGTTCCCGACACGCATTTTTATGAGATATGAAAAAACCGCTCATTATCTGAGCGGTTTCAGCGTGTAGATAAACCCTCGCATTCGGTGTCAGTCCTCACGAATCTCAAATTCGCTCCGCTCCGGTACTCGTCCATCCTAGACTTCAAGGGTTTTCATAACACGCTGAAAAGAAGACAAAGGGCTAAAATAAAGTTCATTTTAGCCCTTTGTCATCAATCTGAACCGCTCATTTACTGAGCGGTTTTTAATTTTATGATTCATTCCATTTGGAGATGGTGTGATCACTAGGAAGTAAAACGGCTAAAATCCCTAAAATCGGTAAAAAGGCAGCACCGATCATTGTAGGGGTTAAACCAAAGGCGTCAATCAATGAGCCGAGGGCAATCGATCCGATCGCACCCATTCCAAACGCAAGCCCAACAGTTAAACCAGACATTGTGCCAATTTTCCCGGGAAATAGTTCTTGAGCATATACCACTGTGACAGAGAAGCTTGACATCAAAATCAGGCCAATGAGTCCAAGCAAAGCGTATGCAAGAACAGGTCCAGCAAAAGGTAATAGAAGTGCAAGTGGAAAGGATGCCAATAATGAAGCCAAAATCACATTTTTCTTACCAAATCGATCTGCAAGCGGTCCGCCTAAAAATGTCCCGACTGCACCTAGAATAAGAAATATGAAGATATAAGTCTGTGATTCTTTAATCGTCACACCGTATTGTTCAATGGCATAGAACGCATAGAAATTCGAAATGGCATTTCCATACCAAGAGCGGGCAAAAATAAGGAAGACGATAATGCCAAGTGCTGTGAGTGCTGACTTACGGTGAATATCAGACCTTGGAGCTTTCGCATGTGCTTTCTTCGCATGTGCTCTAATGGCTTGAAGCTTCGCAGCGTACCATCTTGAAATATAGAGAAGGAAACCGACAGCAAGCATTCCAACAATCGTAAACCAAGCCACTCCTGGCTGACCGAGCGGAACGAGCATTAATGCAGCGATAAGTGGTGCAAAGGCTTGACCTGTATTCCCGCCTACTTGATAGATGGACTGGGCAAGTCCTCGTCTTGGACCAGCTGCCATGTTGGCCACACGTGAACCTTCTGGATGGAAGATCGCAGAGCCGAGTCCGATAAAGACAACGCAAAGCAAAATGGTCGCAAAGGATGGGGCAAACGCAAGTCCGAATATACCGACAGCACTTGAGAATAAAGCAATAGGAAGTGCATAGGGCATCGGCCGTTTATCTGTGTACCACCCAATTGCAGGCTGCATCACGGAGGAGACCATATTTAATGTAAAGGCAATCAGCCCTAATTGTGTAAAGGTCAGCCCCATTGAGCGTTCTAAAATAGGGAACATGGCAGGAATAACGGCTTGTAATGTGTCGTTGAGCATATGACAAATACCAATGATCAATAAAATGGGATAAACCGTTGAGCCGGTTACAGCTTTTTGGGATTTATCCTTTGCACGAGCAGCAATAGCCAATGAGACTTCCTCCTTTCATCCAACTGTTTTCTTTTTGCATTCCCCTCATTTTATTCATAAGGTGAACTATAAAACAATAGAAAATTTTCATGATTTAGAAAAAAAGAGAATACCTTACATAGAAGTGTCGCCGGAAACATGGCGGTTCAGCGGGGAGGGTGAGAGAGGAAATTGTCTTACATCATTTGCAATATGCTGAAGTTCAAAAATGCGGATTTGAAGGGTCTGCAAATTCATAATGAGAGGGGAAAAGAGAGCCATACGAATCCAGATATTGATGAGAGCCGGACCAAGCTGAATTATGATTTATTGCACCACAGATGATTGATTATAAGTCCATCATCAATGAGCACATTTCAAAAAATGGGGGAAACGAAGCGCGCGATTCGGAAAGATGCCGTCCGGTGCTGTTCGTTCATGATTTCAGCCAACCCCGAATTTTTTGAGGGGCTTTCGCCGGAGTGCGAAAAGGCATTTTTTCAATCGAATTTGGCGTTTCTTCAGGAGCGCTACGGAAAAGAAATCGAAAAAACCATGAGATCGTCCCTTGGCTTTATAATGGTCAGATGTTAAAATCGAATGGGTAATATTGGAATGGTCGCGTATATTTTCTCTTTGCATCAATACCCGTCTCAACACTGTGAAAAGAGAGGGGATTGTAACGTGTATTGTTTGCCAAAAACCACCTTTAGCACTGCTTTCATTTTAGCAGCCGGATTGCTGTGGATGTCCATCGTTCCTCAGCAGGCCTTCGCTCATGGGTTTATCGAAAAACCGGGGAGCAGAGCGGCTCTGTGCAGTGAGGCTTTCGGATTTCTCAATCTGAATTGTGGAAGCGTGATGTATGAGCCGCAAAGCCTGGAAGCGAAAAAAGGGTTCCCGCATAGCGGCCCGGCAGATGGACAAATCGCATCCGCGGGCGGACTGTTCGGCGGAATTCTTGATCAGCAGTCGGAAAATCGCTGGTTTAAACATATCATGACCGGCGGAGAACACACCTTTACCTGGACATATACCGCCCCCCACAATACGAGCCAATGGCACTACTATATCACCAAAAAAGGCTGGGATCCTGACAAACCGCTTAAGCGCGCAGACTTTGAACTGATTGGCGTCGTTCCGCATGACGGGTCCCCTGCATCTCGCAATTTATCTCACCACATTTATATTCCTGAAGACCGCCTCGGGTATCATGTCATACTTACCGTTTGGGATGTGGCTGATACTGAAAACGCTTTCTATCAAGTGATTGATGTTGATCTAGTGAATAAATAAAGCATGGACTTTTCTTGATCTGTTTGGAAAACCGACTTGTGAATCAGCGGGTTTTGGTGGAAACAGAGAAAATAAGCGATCAAAAACCCCGGCTCTCCAAAACATGCCGGGGTTTTTGAGATTCGTTATATCTTTTTCTTCATTGCGGCATCCATAAACGGCAGCAAGGTGCCGAACAGCATCGTACCGCCGAAGAAATTCCCGAGGCAAGATTGTGAGGGGACTGGGTGCGGCAGGGATGGAATAAAAAGCGCGGGATTTCTGGAGAATACGAAAAGCTGGTATACTTTTTGAGGGGTAGGAAGGGGAACAAGTTTCCCAACCCTACACATGAGTCAACGGTAAGCGGAACGAAAGTGAGCATTAAGGAGTTGACTCATTCACAAAACCAAAGAGACACAAGCTCTTGATTGAGCGTGTGTCTCTAAAGGATTATTGATAAAAAGAAGCGATCACAGGCTTCATTTTTTGAATGACAAGTCCACTGCCGCCGCGGTTTTTCACACCTTCGATCATGCCGACGAGGACGTAATCTTCTTTTTTAGGATTAAACGCAAGTAAAAATCCATTTTCAGTGCCATCTGTTGCACCTTGTTTGCTCTTCAGCTCTGCCGTTCCAGTTTTAGCGGCGATATCTGCTCCTTTGATTTGTAAGGAGTGAGCTGTACCGTTTGGATTGGTGACGACTTGGGTCAGCGCGTCTTTCACCGTGTTTGCTGAGTCTTCTTTGATGATCTGCTTTGGTGATGCTGTTTTTTCATCTTGAATCACTCGAGGATAGACAAGCTTGCCTCCGGTTGCAAAAGGAGAATAGGCATGCACTTGCTCAATCGGTGACATGAGTAATTCACCTTGACCATATGCCGAGTCAGCGAGTAGGATGTCCGATTGAATGCCATCGTTCGATACTTGTGCTGGTTTCATTGTAAATGGCATGTGTAAGTCTTCGCCAAACCCAAAAGTTTTCACTTTTTTCTCGTAGGTGTCTTTACCAATTTCAAGTGCTTCCTGTCCGAAGTAAATATTGTCAGAGTACACAAGGGCATCGACCATATTCACTTTTTCTTTGGCGTGCACCCGTGTAATTTGATAATTTCCCCATGATTGATCCTTTTGCCATTTCAGTCCATGAATGGTGCGCACTTTATTAGGCTTTGTGACACCTGTTTCCAGCCCAATGGCTGCTGTAATGGTTTTGAATGTGGACCCTGGTGCATACCGGCTCGCATATCGAGCTTGGAATGGGAGGTCCGGATTTTCACTGTATGCCTGATATTGCTTAGGTGTTATCCCGTTTGTCATGAGATTGACATCGTAGGAAGGGGTGCTGACAAGCGCTAATAGATCACCAGATGATGGATTCATGATGGTGACAGCCCCTTTTTCACCTTTCAGCTGCTCATAGGCTTTTTTCTGTAATGAAGCATCAATGGTCAGCTTCACTGTTTTTCCGTCTTTTCGGTCTGTTTTTTGCAATGTCTCTTCAATACCTGTTTCATCATGGACAATGAGAATGCTTCCGCCATCTTGTCCTCGTAAATTTTGATCGAATGTGAATTCAAGACCGGTTTTGCCAATGATTTGATCAGCCTTTAATGCTGGATTCCTTTTGATATCATCCGAATTTGCTTTTCCGACATAGCCTGTTAGATGAGCAGCGGCTTCGTTATATGGATAGTAGCGCATTTCCTTCGATTGATAGGTGACGCCGTTTACGTCCTTTGGAATCGGCATTTGCTTTAACATAGATTTCAGCGGAACAAACGTGTCGTCTGTGACCCATGTTTGTTTCAGCTGATTTTGAATCAGTTCTTCATCTATATCAAAAGCTTTGCTGATCTTTTTCATATTGCGTTCTTTTTCTTTCCCTGTCCCGAGCTTTCCTGGGATGATGCCAAGAGCGTTTCCACCAGTTGTTTCTGCTAAAGTACGGCCTTTCCGGTCCACAATATTTCCACGTACAGCAGGATCTGATTTTACTTTGATGGTATCTCCCTTCTCCATTTGCGGGAAGATGAGATTTTGCTTCCAGTCCACTTTCCACTTGTCAGCCTCTTCGGTGAGAACCCCCTTGTATGACAGCTTGTTCAGCTTTCCAAGAGACGTTTTCATCGTGACATCATAGGTGAACTGATACCCATTTCCTTTGTCCTGTTTTTCGACTTTGACCTTTGATACGTTCAGATCATAAGCACCAATTCCATTAAAAATATTGTCGTATTTTTCGGCTAGTTGTTTTTTGGAGAAGTCATTGGCTTTCAGAGACGCACTCGTTACCTCGTCTGCCAGCTTCGCAAAGTCTTTCTTCTCCATGTGTTTCGTAAAGGACTCGGCCGCCTGTAACGCCTCTTTTTCTTTTGAGAGAAGAGTATCTTTTAAGAAAAAGAAGGCAGCAGCAATCACGATCATACTAAGAATGGGTATAATGACTTTTTTTTGTTTCCAAAATGATTTTCGTTGATCTGTATACAATGAAAACACCTCAATTTTTGATTAGATCCTCTATATTTTACAGTTATTGCGTGTGATTTGTATAGTTTCTCCTATGAAAATAGACCAAGTCATGGTTTAGGAATGTGAATAATGACAGTAAGTTTATCTAAAAGATATCTTCATTTTTTCTTATGATTTAAAGGATTTCTTTAGAAATCATCGAATGTGGAAAATCAGAAAAATTTTTAACAAGCGTTTTCATTAGGGGGGATTGTCATCGTTTATAAAAAAGTGAATTTGACTGGACTTGTTCTTGGACCAATGCTCTTCTTCTTGATTTTTTTTCTCATACCAGAAGATGAATTGGCCTATGCTGCGAGAGTGGTATTAGGCATTACGGCTTGGACTGCGACGTGGTGGGTGACAGAAGCATTGCCGATACCAGCAACCTCTTTATTGCCAATCATCCTTCTGCCAACACTTGGCGGACTCTCTATGGAGCAAACATCAAGGGCTTATGGAGACCCGATTGTCTTTATGTACATGGGCGGATTTATGATCGCAATCGCAATTGAAAAATGGAATTTACATAGAAGAATGGCATTACATATTTTAAAGATCATTGGCACAAGAAGTGACCGCATTGTATTAGGTGTCATGATCGCGACTGCTTTTTTATCTATGTGGATTTCTAATGCAGCTACAGCACTGATGATGCTGCCGGTGGCATTGGCTGTTATTAAAGAGGTCAAAGCGAACGAAATCTTATCTGGTGCATCTCTTGATCGCTTCAGCAAAAGTATCTTACTATCGGTTGCTTATTCAGCGTCAATTGGTGGCTTGGCGACACTTGTTGGGTCAGTGCCAAATGCTGTTTTTGCAGCGATGTCAAAAAAGCTGTTAGATCGGGAAATTATGTTCTTTGAATGGTTTTTGTTTGGTTTTCCCGTGGCGATTGTTCTTCTTATTCTCTTATTTCTGTATTTGACCAAGATACAGTTCAAGGTAGAGCATACAGGTGAAATGAGTGCAGCGTTCATACGGAAGGGGTTAGAAGATTTAGGCAAAATGAAACAAGAGGAAAAATGGGTTTTTGTTATTTTTCTCATGACGGCTTTTTTGTGGATATTTAAAATCTTTTTGTTTGGAGGGATCACCGTATCTGATACATCTATCGCCATTTTTGGTGCGATGTTGTTATTTCTCATTCCAGCGACAAATGGAGAGAGAATACTAGAATGGCAGGATATGAAGCAGCTGCCGTGGGGACTTTTGCTTTTGTTTGGGGGCGGGCTTTCGCTCGCTACGGGCTTTGCAGAGACCAATCTAACAGGATGGATCGGGGAAAATTTACAGCATTTAAATGGGCTTTCATATCTCATGCTCCTGATTATTTTATCAAGCGCTATTTTATTTATGACAGAAATTATGTCCAATACAGCTGTTGCCAATATGATTATTCCGATTACGGTAGGACTTGGCCTTGCGATTGGCATCGAGCCGTACGGTTTAATGGCTGCGGCTGCTTTAGCTTCCTCTTGTGCGTTTATGCTGCCCATTTCTACACCGCCAAATGCGGCTGTCTTTAGTGCGGACGTGCTGAAAATCTCTGATATGGTCAAGGCGGGCTTTTGGTTAAATATCATCAGTATTGTGGCGATTGTCCTTGCGGTTTATTTCTGGCTGCCGATCGTGCTTAAAAGCTGAACCGATGAATGTCGGACAAATAGCTAGCAGATTGGCAATCACGGGTAGGGATAGAATGTTGGAGATGCAAGCGGTTTTGCCGGGACAAAAAGCCACGTAGATGATCGAGATCAAGTGGACTCACCTGCCTCTTTTTCACCAGCAGCTAAATCCATTCAAAGGAAGTATGTGTGTGGACTCGAATTCAGCAAAAAACAGTTTCATTTAAACAAAAAAAGAGACCGGGAATCCCCGTGTCTCTTCAGCGTGTAGACAAACCCTCGCATTCGGTGTCAGTCCTGCGTGCCGGTGCTCACGAATCTCAAATTCGCTCCGC